>DASVED010000136.1:0-17615 GCA_036380775.1 Actinomycetes bacterium | reverse complement strand
GCGTGCTCGGCGTCGATGAACGCGGCGATTCCCCCGGCCCGCTGCGCGTTGGCGATGGCGTGCAAGGCGACCGTCGTGTTGTGCGAGAGGACACCGTTGGCAAGGAAGCTGTGCGTCGCGGGCAGGACCACGTCGAACGTCGGCTGCTTGCCCAGGTCCTCGATCAGCTCGATCCGCTCATAGGTGTGCTGCGCGGTCGCGAGAGCCCGCAGGTGCTCCACCATGGCGCGGCAGCTCGGAGACAGGCGCTCGGCGCGCTGGTCGAACCACGCGACGACCTTGCCGAGGCGTTGACGGGAGCAGGCAAGCGCCAGGTCGGTCCGGAAGAGGTCTCCGGCGACCCGGTCGAAGTCCCGATCGCCGCCGCAGGTATCCCTCAGGTCACGGAGGAGCCCTGCGACATGCGGCACGTTCTCGAGCTGAGGATCGCGGCGCGATGCCACGAAATGCTCGGCGACCTGCTGCCGACGTCGCTCGGAGCGGAAGCCCACCTCGTCGAGGAACCGATGGGTGACGGCGGGGTTGACCGTGACCGTCCAGTAGTCCTGCTCGTAGATGGGGTTGTAGTTGGACGACACCGTCGCGGGGATGCCGAGGCCGAACAGCAACAGCTGGACCTGACGCACCAGCTGCTCGGACGCGCTGCCGAGCCCCACGGTCGAACTGGTGTCGATCCAGCCGTCGCCCTCGAAGAGTGCGGAGAGGAAGGCTCGCTGGGCCTTGTGGCCGGCCGTCCGGACGCAGTGCGGCACGGTCTTGCCGGCAGCGTTGACGTAGTCCTGCCCGTACCGCTCCGCGAAGTGGCTGCCCAACGACGTGTCGAAGACGCAATGCTCCTTGCCGTCGCCATAGTGCCGGACCGTGACGCCGAAGAGGCCCTCCATCAGCGCGGTGTACTCCGCGGCGACCTCAGGGTCCCAGTTGGTGAACCTGATGGCGTTGCGACCCTTCATGCTCCCTTCGGCCACCAGGTAACCGAGCAGGACCGCCTCGTCCTCGCTCAGACCCTCTCCGGATGCGGCCTCGACGGCACCGAACAGGCCTGAGACGAGGTGGTCACCAACCCGCAGGTCGCCAGCCTTGCGCCAGACGATGAACCCACGCTCGGACATGACGCGCAAAGGGTGGTTGTGGGTGACCGACACCGTCCGCCCCGAGCGCACCGTGATCCGCAGGACCGGCTTGCGGTTGTTGTGGGTCAGCGCGGCCAGCGCCTCGAGGTCACCGTGCTCATTGACCATCCGGATGCCCTGGTCACGCACGTCCGTCACGCGGGAGGTGCACGAAGCCGGCTGGCCGGCCCGGGCAAACAGCTCCTCGACCGTCTCGAGACCCCGGTCGGTCCACACGTAGGTGTCGGCGGTCAGGCACTTGCCCGAGCTCTCCGGTCCGTATATCTCCACCACGCGGCCGCGCGGGAGACCTCCGATGCCCAGCGCGATGTCCAGCGCGATGGAGCCGGTCGGGATGGTCTCGATCGGCGCCCGGACGTCGTCACCGAGGCGCATCACCGAGCCCTTGCCGAACTGCCGGTCGATCTGTGCGAGCGCGGTGTCGAGCGCCTTGTCGCGGTCTGCGGAGGGTGCCATGGCTGCCATCCCGGTCGATGAGGGTCGGGTCGTCTTCTTCGTCACGTCTGGGAACCTAGGGCCGGCCCCGGACACAACGTGCCTCGCCGGCGTGCTCTGTGGATGGGTCGACGGATGTGGACATTACCCGAACACCTGTTCGACCCGACCCCGACACGCCGGTGCCTCGCGAACGCCCCGGAGCAGACCTCAGGGCCGGACGCCGGCCGGGCGCCGGGTCGCCATCACGAGCACCAGGACGGGGAGCACCAGCACCCCGGAGAGCGCGTTGAGCAGGCCATAGCCCGACAGGTCGACGACGAGCCCGGCGAGGGCTCCCCCGGCCGCGCCGCACATCCCCATCACGAAGTCCGACAGGCCCTGCACGCCCGGGCGGACTCCGACGTCGACCGACTCCGAGAGCAGGGTCGAGCCGGAGATGAGCACGCACGACCAGCCGAGACCGAGCAGCAGCAGCCCGCCGCCGAGGACGCCGTGGTCGTCCGTCGTGCCCGAGACCAGGACAGCGCAGAGCAGGACGACGTTGCCGAGCACGATGACGGGGACGCGCCCCGCGCGGTCGACGAGCCAGCCGACGACCGGCGAGAAGGCGAACATCCCCGTCACGTGCAGGCTGATCACCAGCCCGACCAGCTCCAGCTCCGCCCCCTCGTGGCGCATGTGCACGGGTGTCATCACCATCACGGACACCATGACGGTGTGCGCCACCGCGATCGCGATCATCGCGAGCAGGGCCGGCGGAGCGGAGCGGACGGCACGCACGGAATGCGACAGCGGCACCGAGTGGTCGTCGTCGTGCGTGCCGGCGATCCGACGGGCGGTGAGCAGCGGGTCGGGACGCAGCCCGAGGTGCACCACGGCCGCTGCCATCGCGAACGCCACGACCGAGAACAGGACCGGACCGGCCAGGTCGGGCAGGTCGACCGTGCGGGCGACCGAGGCCCCGGGACCGGTGAGGTTGGGTCCCAGGACGACTCCGATGGTCGTGGCCCACACCACGGTCGCGAGAGCCCGGCCGCGGTGCATCGGCTCGGCGAGGTCTGCCGCCGCGAACCGCGACTGGAGGTTGGCGGTGGTCGCCACACCCTGCAGCAAGGCACCCAGGACGACGAGCCCGAACGAGGTCTGGGCGGTGCCGACGATCATCAACCCGGCGCCGGCGAGCGCCACCAGGTAGCCGCCGACCAGCCCCGGCCGCCGGCCGCGGGCGGACATCAGGCGCGACATCGGCAGCGCCGCGACCGCCGCGCCCAGGACGTTGGACGTCTGCGCAAGACCGGACAGCGCGGTCGATCCCGACACGTCCTCGGCGATCAGACCGCTCACCGAGATGGCGCTGCCGACCGCCACACCGCCGAGAACCTGGGCCGCGGACAGCACGCGCAGCGTGCGTCGCTGGACTGCAGCGGTCGTCGGCTCCACGCAGGTGAGGCTAGGGCCACCCCATCGGGCGTCCTAGCTCTTTGTGGTGGCTGCCACCCCGGGGATGCCGTCGGACCGGAACGCCGCGACGAACAGGTGGTGGTCGTTGCGGGCCCGGTCGGCGTAGGAGTGCGCGAACGCGACGAGGTCATCGACGAACTCGTCCACGTCGTCGCCTATGGCCTCGGCCACGACCTCCTCCGTCTGGACGTCGATGAGCGGTGTATCGCCCGAGTCCTTGTCGCTGACGCAGTGCACCTTCGCGGTCGCGCGGCCGAGCTGCTCCACGACGGGTCCCAGGTCATCGGGCTCGGAGAGCTCCGACCAGTCGAGGTCCGCGTCGTAGGGCGACACCTCGGCGACGACGTAGCCGGTGCCGCCCATCTCGGTCCACCCGAGCCAGGGGTCGGCATGGGCCTGCAGCGCTGACTGCGACACGGCGGTCCGGTGTCCGTGGTGGAGGAAGAAGTCGCGGGCCTCCGCGTCGTCGACGACCCGGCTCGGCGCCGCGACGTTGCCTTGCTTCATCGACAGCACGATGTCGTTCTCGAGCGCTTGCGTGTGTCCCTCGACGAGCAGGTTGTAGGCCGGCAGCCCGGCGCTGCCGATGCCGAACCCTGACGTCGCCATGACGTCCTTGAGCGTGTAGCTGATGCTGCCCATCCGCTTCGAGTCCGGGATGGTGTGCCGGTACGACTCGTACGCCTTCTCGACCCGGCGGCGCTCGCGGCGGCCGAGCTCCCGCGAGGCGTGCTCGCGCCGGAACCTGCGCTCGTACTCCTCGATGACCGTCATGCGGTCGAGGAGGTGGATGCGCGTCGACAGCTGCGCCTTCTGCAGCGCAGCCCGCACGGCGCCGGTGGCGGTGTCGAGCCGCAGCGCCCACTCGTGGTCGCGGTCGCTCTCGACGAACTGGTGCACCTGCTCGACGTACGATCGAAGGAACCGAGCGCAG
This sequence comes from Actinomycetes bacterium, assembly GCA_036380775.1. GTDB lineage: Bacteria > Actinomycetota > Actinomycetes > JACCUZ01 > JACCUZ01 > DASVED01. The sequence continues at coordinate 13,649 of DASVED010000136.1, read as the reverse complement.
AGGTCGTCGATCACCGTGTCCGGCAACGCCTTCTGCCAGCACAGCAGGGCGAGGCTCGCCACGAAGCGCCGCAGGTCCCACGTGAACGGCCCCAGGTAGGCCTCGTCGAAGTCGTTGACGTCGAAGACGAGCGCGCCCTTGCCGTCCATGTAGGTGCCGAAGTTCTCGGCGTGCAGGTCTCCCTGGATCCAGACGCGACTCGCCTTGCCGCTCGACCAGCGGTCGTCCTGCTCGGCCATGTCGGCGTAGAAGACGCAGGCGCTGCCGCGGTAGAAGGACCACGGGTCGGCGGCCATCTTGCGGAACTTGACGCGGAACGCGTTGGCGTCGGCCTCCATGAGGTCGGCGAACGCGTCGACGAGCGTGTCGATGATCAGTCTCTGGCGCTTCTCGTCGTCCGGCACCACCGTCCCTTGCCCCGGCAGGACCTGGGCGACACCAGAGGGTCAGCGCCGGGCGGCCGGGACCTCCATGCCCTCGCAGACAGCCCGCCAGACCCGCACCGTGGACTCGCCGTCGGCAAGCGCCTGGGCCGCCGTGCGGTTGCCGAGCTCGGAGAACACGTGCAGCTCGACGAGCGACTCGGCGTGGGGGCCGAACTGCGCGCGCATCCGCTCCCAGAAGTCCGTCAGCCGCATCGAGCCAGTATCACCGACCGGCCGGTCACGGCTGCCGGCGGACGAACTCGGCGAAGCTGTCCAGCGCGTCCTGCCAGAAGCCGTCCAGCCAGGCGCGCAGTGGCTCGAGACCGGCCGGCTCGAGGTGGTAGACGTGCCGGGTCCCGTCCGTCCGGTGCCCGACCAGCCCGGCCTCGGCCAGCACCTTGAGGTGCTGCGACACCGCCGGCCGGCTGACCGGGAGCGCGTCGGCGAGCGCCCCCACCGAGCTCGGGCGCCGCCGCAGCTGCTCCAGGATCTCCCGCCGGGTGGCGTCCCCGAGTGCCTCGCACACGACCTGATGGGTCGTCACCGGGCGCCGGTCACCCCACGGGCGTACGCCGCCAAGGCGCTGCCCCAGTGGGGCCCCGCCTCCGCTGTCCGGGAGGAGGTGTCGGCTGTCCGGGACGACTCCCCGGCTGCCCTCGCCTCCCGGACCAGCCGACCGATCGCGGCCCGCCGGTGCGCCTCCGCGACCACCGCACGCACCAGGAGCTCGTCGGCGGGCACGGCTAGGCCTCGGCCGCGGGCACGGACGACGCGGCGAGGCTCGAGAGCACCACGTCCCAGCCGCTGGTGTAGCTCCGCCGGACCCGCCCCGCGTCAGGCCGCGCCTCCCAGCCGGTGTGCACGAGCGTCACGAGCGTCCCGTCGTCCTGCTCGGCGAACGTCACCTCGACCCGGGTCGCCTCGGCGCCCGACTGCCCCGGGTGCCAGGTGAACGCGACGAGCGTCGGAGGGACCCAGTCGGTGATCGTGCCCCAGACGGTGGTGGACCCGTCCGCGAGCGTCTCGACGATGTCGGCGCCGACCCGGTCGCCCATGACGACACCCGCCGACGACGCCTCCCCGACCGAGTGCGTGCGCAGCGGCCACCACCGCCCCATCTCGGCGGTGAACAGCGCGAAGGCGCGCTCGACGGTCGCCGCCACGACGACGGTCTTGCTGATGGGTGCGAGCTCGGCGGTCGTGGTCACAGCGCACTCTCCCGGATTCGGTAAGTCTGCTCTTACCGTAAGTTGCCACGAACCGAGTGTCGAGTCAAGGGGAGGAGCTGCGTCCGAGCGTCACCGCCTCAGCCGCGGCCCCACGACGAGCCCGAGGTGTAGCGGCGCAGCCCCGCGGTGAACGCAGCCCACCCGAGGGTCGCGAAGAGGCAGGCGGCGCCGAGCAGCATGAGCGCGTCGGACACGGTGAAGTCGTCGATCAGCCGGGCCGGGACGGCACTGACGAAGGCGGCCGGGACGGCCGTGTAGAGCAGCGCCTTGGTCGCGCCGGTGAAGACGTCCGCCGGATAGGACGCCAGGAGGAGCACCGAGTGCAGACCGAGGTCGCCCGCGCGGCCGCCGCCGTTGACGAACACCAGCGACCCGGTGAGCACGAGGAACCCGGTGAGCAGCACCGCGCTCGCGAGCGACCCGGCCACGAACACCAGCAGTCGCTGCCCGGTCGGGTGGCCGGACACCGCGAACAGCACGACGCCGAAGGCAACGTCGCCCAGGTTGACCGTGTCGACCCGGCGCACCAGCAGGTGCGGCAGCGGCGCGACCGGCAGGGCGAGCACCTCGTCGAGCGAGCCGTCCTCGACCAGCGTCGGGATGCGCCGGCAGTTCGACAGCAGGCCGAGCACCAGCCCCGCCGACGTCGTGAGCACCGCGAACAGCAGCAGCACGCGGTCGGCGTCCCAGCCGCGCACCGAGGACACCCGGTTGAAGAAGATCAGCCAGAAGGCGACCCAGGCGACGTCGTTGACGATCATCGCCGCGATCTGGGTCCAGAAGGCGCTGCGCCGGGCGGCCGCGTCGGCAAAGGCGCTGCGCAGCACTGCCGTCGTCCGGGTCGACATCAGCCGCCCACCACCTGCAGCCGCTGCTGGCCCCGCGCGAACGCCAGCGCGGCCGCGGCCGCGAGCACCACGAGCCAACCCACCTGGACCAGCAGCAGCACCGGCTCCACGTGCCCGGCGGCCAGCCGCGCCGGCACGTAGGCCATGGTCATGAACGGCAGGACCATGGCCACGTCGCGCAGGACGTCGGGAAGCACCTCGAGCGGCAGCAGCATGCCGCCGAGGATGAACACCAGCTTCTGGTACAGGAACCACATCGCTCTGGTGTCCCGGAGCCAGAACGCCGCCGCAGCCATCGCGTGCTGCAGGCACAGGTTCGCCGCGAGAGCCAGCACCAGCGCCGGGACAGCGAGGACCGCACCCGCCGCGCTGGGAGGCGGCCCGACGACGAGCCAGGCGAGTGCGACGCCGGGGCCGAGAAGCGTGGCGAGACGCGCCACCCCGCGACCGACCTCGGCCACCAGCCGCACCACGATGACCGGCACCGGCCGCAGCATCTCCACCGCCACCGCTCCGCTGCCGATCTCGTCACCGACCTCCTCGATGAGCCGGATGCTCAGCGCGCAGGTCGCCGCCTCGGCCGTGACGATGTACCAGGTGAGCGCTGCCGCGGAGTAGCCCGCGATGTCGCCGTCGCCGGCAGCGGCACGCCACAGCGCGGAGAGGACCCCCGACACGATCAGGTAGAAGAGGCAGTTCACGACCCACCCGTCGCGGTCGGCCAGCAGGCGGCGCCCGGCCACGTCGGCCGGCACACCGATCCGGCGGAGCCTCATCTCCGTCGCTCGCTGTAGATCTCGGCGATCACCTGTTCAAGCGGCGGGTCGACGACCGAGATGTCGCTCACCGACCAGGCGTCGAGCACCGAGGCGAGCACCACCCTGATCGACGTGCGCGCCATGTCGACCGACAGCTGCACGTCCGAGTCGCTCTGCGCGACCACGGACACCCCATCGAGGGCGAGCGGAGTCGCCGGGCGCTCCAGCCCGACATCGACGAGCTTGGTGGACAGCATCGTGCGGCGCATCGCCGGCACCGTGTCGTCGTAGATGAGCCGACCCGCACTGATCACCGCCACCCGCTGGGCGACGTGCTCGATGTCGGCGACGTCGTGCGAGGTCAGGAAGACGGTCGTGCCACCCGCCTCGTTCAGGGTCACCAGCAGCTCGCGGAAGCGCCGCTTGGCGAGCAGGTCGAGCCCGATCGTCGGCTCGTCGAGGAACAGGATGTGCGGCTCGTGCAGCAGGCAGGCCGCGAGCTCACAGCGCATCCGCTGGCCCAGCGAGAGGTCGCGCACCGGCACGTCGAAGAGGTCCACCGCGTCGAGCAGCTCGCCGAGCTGCGCGACGCGACGCTGCTCGGCCCCGCGGTCCATCCCGTAGATCGCGGCCAGCATCCGCAGCGACTGCCGTGGGCTCAGCTCGAACCACAGCTGCGACCTTTGGCCGAACAGCGTGCCCGTCCGCTCGGCGAGGGCTCGTCGTTCCCGCCAGGGCACGAACCCCAGCACCCGGGCCTCCCCCGCCGTCGGGTGCAGGATGCCGGTGAGCATCTTGATCGAGGTGGACTTGCCCGCCCCGTTGGGCCCGATGAACGCCAGCCGCTCGCCGTGGGCGACCTCGAGCGTCAGGTCGTGGACGGCGTCGACCGCCCGCCCCGAGGCGCCCCGGAACCGCTTCGTCACGCCGACCGCCTCGATGGCCGGGCCTGCGTCGCGAGCGGGTGCCCCCATCCGCAGATCATGCCCGAGCGCCCGGACCGCCCACCAACGGATAAGTCGCTACGTCAGCAGCAGCTTCTCCAGGCGGCGACCGGTGACCAGCACGCCCACCAGGCCCAGCCCCAGCAGCACGGCGACGTGCACCAGGGATGCCAGCGCGACGGTGCCCGTCGTGAGCTCGCGCAGCAGCTCCGCCGAGTGGTAGAGCGGGGAGCAGCGCACGACCCACTGCACGGACTCGGGGTAGACCGACAGCGGGTAGAAGGTCGCCGAGAACAGGAACAGCGGCAGCTGCACCAGGGTGATGTAGCTGAAGTCCTGCCACGAGCGCATGAAGGTGGTGCACGCGGTGCCGACGGCCGCGAACGCGAAGCCGATCAGGACGACGACAGGCAGTGCGAGCACGGCCCACCAGGACGAGATGAGCCCCATCAGCAGCATCACGACGATGAACGACACGGAGTACATCGACCCGCGCATCAGCGCCCAGGTGATCTCTCCGACCGCCACGTCGACGGTGGTCACCGGCGTGGCAAGCACGGCGTCGTACAGCTTGTTGTACTTCAGCTTGAAGAACAGGCCGAACGTCGCGTCGATGACGGCGCCGTTCATGGCGCTGGCCGCGAGCATGGCCGGTGCGACGAACGCCGTGTAGGTGACCACCTGGCCACCGGGCAGTGCGACGTCGCCGACGAGCTTCGAGACACCGATGCCGATGGAGAACAGGTAGAAGACCGGCTCCAGGAAGCCGGAGACGAGCACCAGCCACTCGCGCCGGTAGACCCGGGCGTTGCGCTCGACGAGGTAGCGCGCACCGCCGTTGCCCACCAGCCGGGACAGCAGCGGCGGGGTGAGCCGCAGCGACGACGGCGCGACCGTCGGGGCGCTCACGAGACCAGCCGCCGGCTGAAGGTGCGCAGCGCGACCGCGAACCCGCCGGCCACCCACAGCAGCAGGTAGGCGATGTGCCCCAGCGACGATCCCCACGAGACCGTGCCGAGAGCCAGGTCGCGGCAGAGGTCCACGCCGTGCCACAGCGGCACCGCATAGGCCAGCGGCTCGAGCCAGTCGGGCAGCTGCGACACCGGGAAGAACGTCCCGGAGAACAGGAACATCGGCATGATCGCGAACCGGAACAGCAGGGCGAACCCGCTGTCCGTCTCGAGGCGGGCGGCGAAGCCGAAGATGCCCGGCGCGAAGGCCATGCCGGTGAGCACCGCCGCGGGCAGGCAGAGCAGCGCCCACCACGAGTGGAACGTCCCGAACAGGCCCATGATGACGAGGAAGACGGCGGCGCTGATCGCGAGCCGCACGGCGACCCACAGCAGATGACCCGCCAGCGCGTCCCGAACGCGCAGCGGGGTGGCGAGCTGCGCGTGGTACTGCCTGGCCCACTTGATCGCGCCGAGCACCGGGTAGCTGGACTCGAAGGCCGCCTGCTGCATGACCGACGCCGCCAGCAGCCCGGGGGCGATGAAGTCGAGGTAGTCGACGCCGCCGAGCGTCGAGGCCTGCGCCCCGCTGTCGACGATGGAGCCCAGCCCCAGGCCCATGGCGGCGAGGAACCCCAGCGGCGTGAGGACGGTGCTGGCCCAGGTGCCCCGCCAGGTACGGCGGAACTGCACCCGCCAGAAGTCGACGGCGCGCCCGACCAGCGCCAGACCGGACGGCGCCGGGGCCAGCGCTGGCACCGGGCCCGTCGGCAGCGTCGTGGTCACTCGACCAGGCTCCGTCCGGTCAGCCGCAGGAACACGTCCTCCAGGCTGCTGCGCCGGACGAGGACGGACTCCGGCTGCATCCCGCCACGGTGCAGCTCGGCGACGGTGCCGTCGCCGTCGTCGCTGTAGAGGAGCACGCGGTCGGGCAGCAGCTCGACCCGGTCCACCAGTGCATGCAGCGGCCGCCCGGGCTGCGCGACGAGGGACTCGACCTTCTCACCCTGCTCCTCGGTCTCGTCGGCGGCGAAGCGCAGCTCGACGACCTCGCGGGTCGACCACTCGCGGATCAAGGCGGCGGGCGAGCCCTCGGCGGCGATCCGGCCGCTGTCCATCACGACGAGCCGGTCGCACAGCTGCTCGGCCTCGTCCATGTAGTGCGTGGTGAGCACGAGCGTCACGCCGCGCTGCTTGAGCCGGAACAGCCGGTCCCAGACGACGTGGCGCGCTTGCGGGTCGAGGCCGGTGGTGGGCTCGTCGAGCAGCAGCAGGTCCGGTTCGTTGATCAGCGAGCGGGCGATGGTCAGCCGTCGCTTCATGCCGCCGGAGAGCGGCTCGACCTGGCTGCTCGCGCGCTCCTCGAGGTGGACGAACTCGAGCAGCTGCCGGCCGCGCTCGGCCGCCTGCCGGCGCGACATCCCGAAGTACCGGCCGTAGACGACGAGGTTCTCCATCACCGACAGCTCGAAGTCGAGAGTGTCCTCCTGGGGCACCACGCCGAGCCGGGCGCGGATCCGCCGCCCGTCGGCCGCCGGGTCGTGGCCCAGGACGCGCAGGGTTCCCTCGGTGACCGGCGAGACGCAGCCGATCATGCGCATCGTCGACGACTTGCCGGCGCCGTTCGGCCCGAGGAAGCCGAACGCCTCCCCGCGGGCGACGTCGACGTCGATCCCGGCCACGGCGGTGAAGTCGCCGAAGCGTTTCACCAGGCCTCTGGCATGGATCATCGGCAGGTCGTCAGGCACGGTGACCGACCCTAGCCCGGCACGCTGACAGCCCTCGACCCACATGTGCCGGTGGATCCATGCCGCGGCGAGGCACACCGGACAGGTGCCCGACGACGAGGGCAGCACTCCGGCCGACAAGGGCGCTTCGCCGCTCTGCCACCGCGGGTCGACCAGGACGACATGGTCGAGGAGCAGCCGGGAGACAGCCCGGTGCCGGAGGCCACCCCCGACCCCAACACCGAGGTCGCCTGGCGCTGGGGCCTCGGCATCGCCCCCGGCCGCTGACCCCGACACCTGTCGGTGCGGTCGGCGAGAATGTCCGGGTGACCCGGTTCTCCCCCGCGACCCAGGCGTGGTTCGACGCGTCGTTCAGCGCGCCGACCGCTGCCCAGGACGGGGCGTGGGACGCCATCGCCGCCGGGCGCAACGCGCTGGTCGTCGCTCCCACCGGCTCGGGCAAGACGCTCGCCGCGTTCCTCTGGTCGATCGACCGGCTGGCCAGCGAGCCCCGCCCGGCGGATGCCCGGCGCCGCTGCCGGGTGCTCTACGTCTCGCCGATGAAGGCGCTCGCCGTCGACGTCGAGCGCAACCTGCGAGCCCCGCTGACCGGCGTCCGGCACGCCGCCACCCGGCTCGGCCTCCCCGAGCCGGACCTCACCGTGGCCGTCCGGTCCGGCGACACCCCGGCCGACGAGCGCCGGCGCTTCACCCGGACGCCACCCGACATCCTCATCACCACGCCGGAGTCGCTGTTCCTGCTGCTCACCTCCCAGGCGCGCGACTCGCTGCGCGGTGTCGAGACCGTCATCGTGGACGAGGTGCACGCGGTGGCCGGCACCAAGCGCGGCGCGCACCTCGCGCTGTCCCTGGAGCGGCTCGACCACCTGCTCGACGAGCCCGCTCAGCGGATCGGCCTGTCCGCAACGGTGCGGCCGGTCGAGGAGGTCGCCCGGTTCCTCGGCGGTGCCCACGAGGTCGACGTAGTCCAGCCGCCGGCCAGCAAGCAGGTCGAGCTCGAGGTCGTCGTGCCGGTCGAGGACCTCGGCGAGCTGGGGCAGACCACCGGTGAGGTCAGCGGCTCGGCCGCCGGCGAGGAGCGCCGCACCTCGATCTGGCCGCACGTCGAGGAGCGCATCGTCGACCTCGTCTCAGCACACCGCTCGACGATCGTGTTCGCCAACTCGCGCCGGCTCGCCGAGCGGCTGTGCGCCCGGCTCAACGAGATCCACTACGAGCGCGTGACCGGCGAGACGCTGCCGGAGCCCGGCACCCTCCGGCCGGCCCAGGTGATGGCGCAGGCCGGGTCGTCCGCGGGGCTCCCCGAGGACGGTGTGGTGCCGGAGATCGCCCGCGCGCACCACGGCTCGGTGTCCAAGGAGCAGCGGGCCCTGATCGAGGAGGCGCTCAAAGCCGGGCGGCTGCCGGCGGTCGTGGCGACGTCCTCCCTCGAGCTCGGCATCGACATGGGCGCCGTCGACCTGGTGATCCAGGTCGAGTCCCCGCCGTCGGTGGCCAGCGGCCTGCAGCGGGTCGGCCGGGCCGGCCACCACGTCGGCGCCGTCTCGCGCGGCGTCATCTTCCCGAAGTACCGCGGCGACCTCGTGCAGACGGCCGTCGTCGCGGAGCGGATGCGGGACGGCGCGATCGAGTCCCTGCGCTACCCGCGCAACCCGCTCGACGTCCTGGCCCAGCAGATCGTGGCCATGGTGGCGATCGACGAGTGGGACGTCGAGGTGATGTACGACGTGCTCCGGCGCGCGGCGCCCTATGCGTCCCTGCCCCGGTCCGCCTTCGAGTCGGTGCTCGACATGCTGGCGGGTCGCTACCCGTCCGACGAGTTCGCCGAGCTGCGCCCGCGACTGGTCTGGGACCGGGTCGGCGGCACCCTCAACGGCCGTCCCGGCGCCCAACGGCTGGCCGTCACCAGCGGCGGGACCATCCCCGACCGGGGTCTGTTCGGCGTGTTCCTCGTGGGGGAAAGACAGAGCCGCGTCGGTGAGCTGGACGAGGAGATGGTGTACGAGTCGCGGGTCGGCGACGTGTTCACCCTCGGGTCGACGTCGTGGCGGATCGAGGACATCACCCACGACCGCGTCCTGGTGACTCCCGCACCCGGCCAGCCCGGCCGGCTGCCGTTCTGGAAGGGCGACTCGATGGGCCGTCCGCTCGAGCTGGGCCGGGCGCTGGGAGCCTTCACCCGCGAGCTCGGGGCGCTCTCACCCGCGGACGCCCGCGCCCGCGTCCGGGCCAGCGGCCTCGACAAGTGGGCGGCGGACAACCTGCTCGCCTACCTCGCCGAGCAGCGGGAGGCAACCGGGCACCTGCCCGACGACCGCACCGTGGTGGTCGAGCGGTTCCGCGACGAGCTGGGTGACTGGCGGGTGGCGATCCACTCGCCGTTCGGAGCGCAGGTCCACGCGCCGTGGGCGCTGATCGTGTCGGCCCGCCTGCGCGAGCGCTACGGCGTCGACGTGCAGGCGATGCACTCCGACGACGGCATCGTGCTCCGGCTGCCCGACATGGAGTTCGGAACAGGGGCCGAGGGCGATTCGGCGCAGCCGTGGCATGGCGCCGACATTGCGGTCGTGGACCCGGACGAGGTGGAGCCGCTGGTGACCGCCGAGGTCGGGGGGTCGGCCCTGTTCGCGTCCCGGTTCCGCGAGTGCGCGGCCCGCGCCCTGCTGCTTCCGCGACGGAACCCTGGACGGCGTACCCCTCTCTGGCAGCAGCGCCAGCGCTCGGCCCAGCTGCTCTCGGTCGCCCGCGACTACGGCTCGTTCCCGGTGCTGCTCGAGACGATGCGCGAGTGCCTGCAGGACGTCTTCGACGTCCCCGGCCTGGTCGAGCTGATGCGACGGGTCGAGGACCGCACGGTGCGCTTCGTGGAGGTCGAGACGGCGCAGCCGTCGCCGTTCGCCCGATCGCTGCTCTTCGGCTACGTCGCGCAGTTCCTGTACGAAGGTGACTCACCGATCGCGGAGCGCCGCGCCCAGGCACTGTCCCTGGACGCGACACTGCTCGCCGAGCTGCTCGGTCAGCAGGGTTACGGCGGGCTGCGCGAGCTGCTCGACCTCGACGCCATCGCGTCGCTGGCCAGCGACCTCCAGCGGCTCAGTGACGACCGGCGGGCGCGCGACATGGAAGGCGTCGCGGACCTGCTGCGCGTGCTCGGGCCACTGTCCACGCCCGAAGCAGTGCAGCGGGGGGCGTCCCCTGCCTGGCTCGCCGAGCTGGAGGGCGCCCGCCGGGCGGTGCGGGTCCGGGTGGCCGGCGAGGAGCGCTGGGTCGCGGTGGAGGACGCGGCGCGGCTGCGCGACGCGCTCGGCACCCCGCTGCCGATGGGCATCCCGGACGCCTTCCTCGAGCCGCTCCGCGACCCGGTGGGGGACCTGGTCGCGCGGTATGCCAGGACCCATGTGCCGTTCACGGCGGCCGCCGTGGCGGACCGGCTCGGGCTGGGGCCGGCCGTCGTGGCGCAGGCACTGGACCGGCTGGCCGGCTCCGGCCGGGTGGTCCGCGGCGAGTTCCTGCCCGGTGGCTCGGGTCCGGAGTGGTGCGACGCAGAGGTGCTGCGCACGCTGCGCCGGCGATCGCTCGCCGCGCTGCGCAAGGAGGTCGAGCCGGTGCCGGTGGAGGCGCTCTCGGCGTTCCTGCCCGCGTGGCAGCAGGTCGGTGGCCGGCTGCGCGGCGCCGAGGGTGTCCTGCGGGCGGTCGAGCAGCTCCAGGGGGCGCAGGTGCCCGCGTCGGCGCTGGAGACGCTGGTGCTCCCCGGTCGCGTGTCCGCCTACTCCCCCGCCCTGCTCGACGAGCTGTGCGCCGCGGGCGAGGTGCTCTGGCGCGGCCACGGGGCGCTCCCGGGCTCCGACGGCTGGGTGTCGCTGCACCTCGCTGACGCTGCCCCGCTCACGATGTCCGAGCCGGACCCGGAGGCGGTCGCGACCCCCCTGCACGAGTCGGTGCTCGACGCGCTGGCCGGCGGCGGAGCCTTCTTCTTCCGCGGTCTGTCCGACACCGTCGGGTCCACCGACGACCAGGCGCTCGTCACCGCGCTGTGGGACCTGGTGTGGTCCGGCCATCTCACCAACGACACGCTCGCGCCGCTGCGCACGCTGACCCGGAGTGGCCGCGCGGCGCACCGGTCCCGTCCCGCCACCCCGCGCGGCCGGTACCTGCGCGGTCGGCCGGCGGTCGGCCGGCCAACCGTCCCCACCCGGACCGGTCCGCCGGTCGCGGCCGGCCGGTGGTCCAGGCTGCCCGAGGTGGAGGTCGACCCGACGCGGCGCGCCCACACGCTGGCCGAGGTGCTGCTCGACCGCCACGGCGTGCTCACCCGGGGAGCCGTCATGGCCGAGCGGGCACCCGGCGGGTTCGCCGCCGTCTACCGCGTGCTCGCGGCGTTCGAGGAGACCGGCCGGTGCCGCCGCGGCTACTTCGTCGAGGGGCTGGGCGCCGCGCAGTTCGCCCTGCCGGGGGCCGTGGACCGGATGCGGGCGACCGCGTCGGCACTGGAGCGGGCCGCCGACCACGAGCCGCGCCCCGGCGAGGCGGAGCACGCCCGGGCGCTCGTCCTGGCCGCGACGGACCCGGCCAACCCGTTCGGCGGGGCCGCTCCCTGGCCGGCCAGGGGTCGGGGCGGCGCCGAGGACGCCGGTCACCGGCCCGGCCGGAAGGCCGGCGCCGTGGTCGTCCTCGTCGACGGCCGCCTGGTCCTCTACGTCGAGCGCGGCGGCCGCACCCTGCTCACCTGGGACGACGACCCGGCGATGCTGCTGCCCGCGGTGGACGCGCTGTCCCTGGCCGTGCGGGAGGGCCACCTCGGCCGCCTGACCGTCGAGCGCGCCGACGGCGGGGGAGTGCTCGACTCCGCCCTCGGCCGCGCCCTGGAGGCGGCCGGCTTCCACGCGACGCCGCGCGGACTGCGCCTGCGCGCGTGAGCACCTTTCCGACCTGTTCGCGCGTAGGTATTGTCTCGGGTGAGCCGAACGCGGGCCGGCAGGGGTCTGCGAAGGAGGCAGACCATGATCAGGTCCTTGCGCGGACTCGTCTCGGTAGGAGCGGCCCTGGCTGTCGCGATGGTGCTCGCGTCCGGCAGTGCGGGCGCTGCGGACGGCGGGCGCCCGTTCAACCTTGCGCTCAGCGGTGCCAATGAGTTCAATGCGGCCGGAGCGCCGATCAACCCCCACGGCGATGCCGACCGTGGGTCTATCAGCCTGACCCTGAACCCCGGGCTGGGAGAGGTCTGCTGGTCGCTTGGGGCGATCACCCTGACGGCCGGCGACGCGCTTCCCTTTGTGGCGCACATCCACGAAGCACCGGCAGGCGTCGCCGGTCCGGTCGTGGTAGATCTCTTCGGTGGTGCGGCGTCAGCACCGGCACCCACGTCCTATCCGACCGGTACGACCTGCGTGTCCGCCGACCGGACACAGATCGTCGAGATCCTGCGAGATCCCGCTGCGTACTACGTCAACCTCCACAACACCCAGCATCCCGGCGGAGTGATGCGGGCGCAGCTCGGCTGAGGCCCCACACTGGGCGGATGGGACCGGACGAGGAGTCCTGGCGCGACCGGCGCACCGCCGCCGCCGAGGAGCACGCCGCCACCCTGGCCCGGCGGCGCGCCGCCGAGGAGGCGCAGGCGAGACAGCAGCTCGACGCGTTCGTGCAGACCGCACGGGATCGAGGGCTGCAGACGGCCGCGCTGCGGGCCCGGGCGTTCAGCGGCCGCTCCACCTACCGCACCGGCCTGACCGGTTGGTACCTCAAGCGGAACGGGTCACTGGGCGTCGACACCGACGGCCGGTTCTACGTGCTCTCCACGCCGACCAGCCTGCGGTCCCGGCTGTCCGGCGCCGTCGTCGAGCCGAGCGACCCGCCGCTGATCGTCGGCGTGGGTGGGCGCGACGGCGAGTCGATGCCGCTCGCCGACCTGCTCGCCCTGCGGCTCGACGCCGGCGACGACTGGCCGCCGGCTCGCTGAGGGCGACGTCACGGCAAGGGGCGTTCGTACCACCGGACGTCCCACCAGCGGCCGAGCTTGCGGCCCGCCTCCGACCAGACCCCGGCCTCGCGGAAGCCGAGCCTGCGGTGCAGCGCATCGGATGCGTCGTTGGGCAGCGCCACGAGGGCGAACGCCCGGTGCAGGTCCTCGCGGCCGAGCTCGTCGAGCAGCGACCCGTAGAGCGTCGTCCCGACGCCTCGACCAGTGGCCGACGGGTCGAGGTAGACCGACGTCTCCACCGACCGGTCGTAGGCGGGACGCGGCCGGAGCGGACCGCTCGACGCCCAGCCCAGGACCGCTCCGGCATCGGTGGCCACGAGCAGGCGGTGCGGCCCGGTGTCGGCGTGTTCGTCGAACCAGTCGCGGCTCCGCTCGGGAGAGCGCTCCTCGACGTCGAAGGTCGCCCCGCTCGTCCGGACGTAGTGGTTGTACACGCGGGTCAGTGCAGGCAGGTCCGCCGGCCGGCCGGGCCGGACCTCGACGGTCACGTCGCGGCTTCCTCCGCGGTCAGGACGCGCAGTACGCAGAACTCGTTGCCGCCCGGGTCCTCCAGCACGACCCACGTGGCGTCGTCACCCTGCCCCACCGACACCCGGCGGGCTCCCAACGACTCCAGGCGCGCCACCTCGGCCGCCTGGTCGTCGGGTCGCAGGTCGATGTGCAGCCGGTTCTTGACCGACTTCTCCTCCGGGACGCGCAGGACGAGGATGTCCGGCGAGACCCCGTCCTCCGGGCTTCCCGCCGGCGGCTCGAGGGCGATCTCGTCC
>DASVED010000135.1:0-3280 GCA_036380775.1 Actinomycetes bacterium | reverse complement strand
GGTCGGCGATGACGTCCGCGAGGGCCTCGTGCTCGCGTACCCGCACCATCGCGATCAGGTCGGCGCCACCGGTCACGGAGTAGACCTCGCTGACGCCGTCGAGGGCGGCGATCGCCTCGGCGACCTCCGGGATGCGGTCGCTCTCGACGTGGACGAGCACGATCGCGGTGATCACCGGGCGGTCTCCGTGACGGCCTTCAGCCGGGCAAGCCCCTTCTCGAAGTCCGGCCCCACCATCTTGTCCATCGAGGTGAAGATGCCCATCACCTTGGTCATGGCGGTCTTCTTGCCGGTCAGCGTCCACGTCACGCGGGACCCGGAGCCCTCCGGCTCGATGGTGAAGACCGTGTCGTTGCTCGCCTTGAACGGCTTCACGAATTCCAGGTCGATGCCGACCTTCGACGGCTCGGTCGCCTCGCGGATCGCCATCTGGCCCTTCCCGGCCTTCCGGTTGCCCGACCAGGCGTAGACCGCACCGACGCCCGATTCCGGGCCGGAGTACGTCCGTTGGAGCTGCGGGTCGAGGTCCTCCCACGGCGACCACGTGGTCCACCGGTGGAAGTCGACGAGCTCCTCGTAGATGCGTGCCGGGGGAGCGGCGATGGTCGCGGAGCGCTCCACGGTGTACTTGTCCTCAGCCATGACACGGAGGCTAGCGGGCGGTCGCCAGGGCGAGAACCGTCATCGCCTCGACCGCCTCGCCCTGCGACAGCCCGTGGTCGACGCACAGCGAGCGCCAGGTCCAGAACGAGATGGCGTGGCCGAGAACGGCACTCAGACGCCGCCGGCGGGCTCCGCGGACGGTGAAGGCGGCGAGCAAGACGTCGCGCTGCAGCGCCTCGGTGGCCGCCGTCCGGTCCCGTATCGCCGCCGGCAGCACGTCGCGGTCGCGCCGCACGCGCGTCAGCATGGGCTCACCCTCGGCGTAGAACCGGTACAGGTCGGCCAGCCCCGTTCGGAGCCGCCCCTCCGGGTCGCTCACCCGCCGCCAGGCCCCGACGTCCGGCAGCGTCTGACCCGAGGCCCAGTGCGCGCTGCACGCCGCGAACAGCGCCTCGCTGTCGGGGAAGTGCCGGTACACGGTCAGCCGGGTGACGCCGGCCTCCTCGGCGATCGCCGAGATCGTCGTGGCGGCCGGACCGACCGAGCCGTGCAGCGCGACGGCGGCCTCCACGATGCCCTGCCGGGTGGCGGCGATGTCGGTCGCACGCTTGTGCATGCGGTAGCCGCGCGGCCCGGCCGAGGGCTTCTGTTCGTGCGCCACCTGTTGACAAGCCTCCCTCCGAGGTACACCTTATTTTCAGGATACAGCCATGTTCACTGAAAGGAAGGCGAGCGACGTGACCTCCATCTCCGATCCTCCGGCCCTGACCATCCTCCAGCCAGGGGCCGGTCGCAGCGGCGAGCTCGGGTCGATCGGCGTGGACTTCAAGTTCTGGGGTCAGGACACCGGTGACACCTTGTCGGTGGTGGAGCACCCCTTCCCGGTGGGCGCCCTCGTGCCGGCGCACCTGCACACCCGCGAGGACGAGTACTCCATCGTTACCGAGGGCGAGATCGGCTTCCGGTCGGGGGACCGGGAGGTGGTGCTCGGTGCCGGCGGATACATCACCAAGCCGCGCGGTGAGATGCACGCGATGTGGAACGCCGGGAAGGTGCCGGCTCGCATGATCGAGATCATCAGCCCGGCCGGGTTCGAGAACTTCTTCGCCGAGCTGTCGGAGCTGATGGCCAGCGGCGGACCTCCCGCACCGCAGGACGTGGGTGCCCTCGCCGAGAGGTACGGCCTGGAGTTCGGCGAGCCGCCGTGGCTGGCGGACGTCATCGCGCGCTACGACCTGACCCCGCCGCCGCCGCGAGCCTGAGGGGCTGGCTCGCGGCGGGCTCGGAGGCAGGCGCGGCTGGCTCGGCGGCAAGACCGGTCAGGCGATCCGGCTGACCATCGCACCTGGCTGGTGCACCGGCCGGATGTCGCGCCGGTCGGTGAGCCCGCCGCCGAGTGCGGAGCGCGCCTCCTCGGCGGCGTCGGCCCAGATCCGCGCACCGCCGGCGCCGTACGTCGGGCAGGCCCACGTCCCGTCCAGCCCGACCAGCCGGACACCGGGGCGCTCCAGCCAGCGCAGCACGCACTCGGTCTCCTCCGCGAGCGCGGCCGGCAGGGGACCGGGGCGGGCAGCGGTCAGGTCGACGACCTCGGCGGAGGCGACCAGCGCGTCGGCGACTGCGCGCGGGTCCTCGGCACGGGAGGCGACCGCCGTGCCGGCCAGCCGCCCGTGCCGGACCACGACCACCTCCCAGCCGCCGTCGTCGGTGAGGTGGGCGGCCACCATCTCGGCGCAGCGGGTCAGCGCGGTGAGCCGTTGGACCCGCGCCGCCGCCCGGACGAACGCCGCCAGCCGGTCGCGGTGCACCGCGGCGTCCTCGAACCGCTCCACGTCGGCCAGCCGGGTCACCTTGCGGGTCAGCGCGGCCACCAGCTCACGTACGTCGCCCAGCATCGCGGCCCGCACCGCCTCGGCGTGGGCCGCGTAGGCCTCGACCGACTCGCGGCCGTCGCACGGCGCGCCGCAGCGGCCCATCTCGGCCAGCGCGCAGG
The DNA here is from genome assembly GCA_036380775.1 of Actinomycetes bacterium. GTDB lineage: Bacteria > Actinomycetota > Actinomycetes > JACCUZ01 > JACCUZ01 > DASVED01. The sequence goes on along the minus strand of DASVED010000135.1, from coordinate 684 downwards.
CGGACGTGACCTTGCGCGGCGAGAGCCTGCTGGTGCACTGGCGCAGCCGGAACGCCTCGTGGACCGCGGCGGTGGCCAGCTCGACCTGGCGGGCGGAGGTGAACGGGCCGAGGTAGGCAGCTCCGTCGTCACGTACGTCCTTGACGCGGGACAGCCGCGGGAACGCCTCCACGGTGAGCTTGAGCCACATCGCCCGCTCGGGGAACCGGGACCGGCGGTTGTAGCGCGGCTTGTGGGCGGCGATCAGGCGCAGCTCGCGCACCTCGGCCTCGAGCGGCGTCGCACAGACGATCGGTCGCACCTCGACGGCCAGCCCGACCATCTCGGCCATCCGGGCTCGCGTCTCGGCCGAGGTGAAGTAGGAGCGGACCCGGCTGCGCAGGTCCTTGGCCTTGCCGACGTAGAGGATCTCGCCGCGCTCGTCGACGAACTGGTAGACGCCGGGGCGCCTCGGCAGCGACTCGGCGAGGTGACGCTTGCTGCGCTGGGCGGGCGAGACCCGGGACGAGAAGGTCGACAGCTCGTCGAGCGAGCGGACGCCGAGGTTGCCCAGCCGCTCGAGCATGCCGTGGAGGACGTCGACGGTGGCCCGCGCGTCGGACAGCGCGCGGTGGTTGGGCGTCGTGCCCGCTCGGAACAGCCTGGCCAGGCTGGCCAACTTGCAGTTGGGCGCCTCGTCGCGGG
>DASVED010000134.1:0-20715 GCA_036380775.1 Actinomycetes bacterium | reverse complement strand
TCCCGGTGAGCAAAGCCTCGTGCACCTGGGCAAGGTGTACTCACTCGGCATGAGCAGCCGCCGCCAAACCGGCGGCTTGACGCCCTTCAGAGTGATCTTCAACTGGTGACTGCTGCCCATTACGACATCCTGGCGCAGCGGCGCCGGTGGGTGAGCGCCGGGAGGTCCGAGCCCGGCGTGATCGTCAGCTGTTGCTCTTGGCTCGTCAGCAGGCTTCCGGGTCGGCGTTCTGCTCGAGGCTCGCCACGAAATCGATGCGCCGGGAGCGGCCGATCTTGACTGAGCGGATCTGGCGATCACGCATCAGCTCGGAGATGCGGCTGCGCCCGAGGCGCAGGGCGTCGGCCGCTTGTTGGGGAGTAAGTAGGAGCATCGGCGGCCCCTCTGCCGTCTTGGTGTCCATGCTGGTTCCCCTTCGTCGACATCGATGCGGGAGGGTGTCGCGGCAGCCCCACGACAAGCGGGCTGTTCGATCGCGTCCGGCCATCGTTACGCGGCGGGGTTGCGGCCGGGCTTGCGTGAGTTCTGCTGTCGGTGCAGCCCACGGTGTTCCGCGTCACGGGCCGTATCTCTGCCGCGCGGCCTGACGGGTGACTCCGAGCGGATCGGCGAGCTGCGGCCAGCTGGCGCCGAGGCGTCGTAGCCTGCGCACCTCAGCGTCAACAGCGACAGCCGCGGTCTGGCGTGCAGTGACAAGGTTCTCCAACCGAGTCACGTCGAGATCTGCCGGGCGCCGTCGTGGCTTTCTCTTCGGGATGGGCGCAACCCGTGCCGGCACTGGTTGCACCACTTGGGGCTGATCAGGTGCCGGCAGCCGGCTGGGTTGAACCTCGGGGCGCCAGTCGCCGGTCGACGTCTCCGGTTCGCCCACGGCAAGGCGGGCGGTCTGGGAGCGTATGGCGACCGAGGCTCGCTGCCGTCGGGCACGGGCTCGGGCGTCCTCGCCGCGGCGGCTCACGATCGGCTCCGGCGCGGTGCGGGTGCGGGTCCCGGTGGCTTGCGCGAGAGCGACGCGGTGACAACGCGGGTTGTCGCCGACCTCGAGAGCCAGAAGAGTCATGCGATTGGCAAGGTCCGTTGTCGGATCCGCCGCGCTGCTCGCCAGGCTCGGCCACGAAGGAGTCAGCCGGGCGAGGGGCACGGTGGCCAAGTGCGGGAGCAAAAGCCGGGCGAGCAATCCCTCGTACAGCTCGGCCGTACGGGGCCGAAGATCGGCGCGCTGCGCGAGCCACGTTGTCGCGTACTCGCCGAAGGTCTCGGCTCCGGCGACTGGGTCGACGTACGTGCCGCGGTCCAGGTCCGCCTGTACTCCCGCGAGGTGGGACGCCGCCTCCGCCCGCGTCGCGTACGTCCGCTCGGCTGTGACGCGTGTGCCGTCGGGCGCGCTGAACCTTGCCTGCCATCGCCCGGACGGCAGCCGTCTGACTGTGCCGAAATCTCGCCTTGCCATGAGTCCTCCAAAGAGACGTGTGCATGGAAGGCCCCCAGACCGGGTGCGACCAGGAATTGCACCGCGCCGAGATCGGGCACGGTTAGGGCACGCGAGGGTTGCTTCGAGGCTGGCGCGAAACCGTCGCAGGGCACGTGACCTGCACGTTCGATCTGGAGCGGGTGACCGGGATCGAACCGGCATGGCCAGCTTGGAAGGCTGGGGCTCTGCCATTGAGCTACACCCGCGTACGCCCGCGAGCGCGGTTTTCACCGATCGCGGGCTCTGGGCCTAGGATGCCATGTGCGCTGCGGGGCGTAGCGTAGTGGCTAGCGCGCCTGCTTTGGGGGCAGGAGATCGGGAGTTCGAGTCTCCCCGCCCCGACCGACTGCACCTGCGGGCGAGCGCCACGGCGCGGCCGTCCCCAGCCGACCCGCTGTTCTTTCGTACGTCCGCGACGCCCTCTGCCATCCGACTAGGAGCCCCTGACCCGTGAAGAGCGATCTCGAGACCCTGAACCCGACGCGGGTCAAGCTGACCGTCGAGGTCCCGTTCGAGGAGCTCAAGGAGAGTCTCGACGCGGCCTACCGCAAGATCGGTGGTCAGGTGTCGATCCCGGGCTTCCGCAAGGGCAAGGTCCCGCCGCGGGTGATCGACCAGCGCTTCGGCCGGTCGGTCGTCCTGGACGAGGCGGTCAACGAGGCGCTGCCCCGCTTCTACGGCCAGGCCGTCGAGGAGAACCAGGTCCAGGTCATCGGCCAGCCGGACGTCGACGTCACCGAGCTCGAGGACGGGCAGCACCTGACGTTCACTGCCGAGGTCGACGTCCGTCCTGAGTTCGAGCTGCCCGACTACGACGGTCTCGAGGTGACGGTCGACGACGCCGATGTCACCGACGCCGAGGTCGACGAGCAGCTCGACGGCCTGCGCGAGCGGTTCGCCACGCTCACGGGGGTCGACCGGGCCGCCGCCGACGGCGACTTCGTCTCGATGGACCTCTCCGCGGTAGTCGACGGCCAAGAGGTCGACGAGCTCACGGCCAAGGGCCTCAGCTACCAGGTCGGCACCGGCTCGCTCCTCGACGGCCTCGACGAGGCCGTGACCGGCCTGTCGGCCGGTGAGTCGCGGGAGTTCACCACCGCTCTCGTCGGCGGCGAGCACGCCGGCCAGGACGCGACCGTCACGGTCGAGCTGAAGTCGGTGAAGGAGCGAGAGCTCCCTGAGCTGGACGACGACTTCGCCCAGACGGCGAGCGAGTTCGACACCCTCGAGGAGCTGCGCGCCGACGTGCGCGACCGGGTGACGCAGATGAAGGCCGTGCAGCAGGGCGTCCAGGCGCGCGACCGGGTCCTGGAGGCGTTGCTCGCCAAGGTTGACATCCCGCTTCCAGAAAATGTCATCAAGGCAGAGATCGACGCGCGCAACCACAACCTCGCGCACCAGCTCGAGGCGGCCGGCATGAGCCGTGACGACTTCCTCGCCGCCGAGGGCCAGACCGCCGAGGAGTTCGACGCCGACATCGAGGAGCGCACCCGCGGGGCGATGACCGCGCAGTTCGTGCTCGACAAGGTCGTCGACAAGGAGCAGCTCTCGGTCAACGAGCAGGAGCTCACGCAGCACATCGTCCGCAGCGCGTCGCGCTACGGCATGGGGCCGGACCAGTTCGCCCAGCAGGTCGTGCAGGCCGGTCAGGTGCCCGTGCTCGTCTCCGAGGTCGTCCGCGGGAAGGCGCTCGCCCTCGTCCTCGAGCGCGCCAAGGTGACCGACGAGTCCGGTCGCGAGGTCGACCTCGAGGCCCTGCGCGAGGACGCGCCGGACGCGGATGCACCGGCCGAGGTGTCCGACCCCGCCTGAGCCCTGTCGTCCGTTCGGGTGCGCGTCGTGCGCCGTCAGCGAACAGCGCCGAGTCGGGGACAACCGCGTCCACGGTGAGCGTTAGTGTCGCTACCAGTTGATCGAACCCCGCAGGTCCTGACCATCGACCGACCGGGCCGACCAAAGCACGGACGACACGAGACAAGGTGACGCGCAGTGAGTCAGCTGATCACCCCCGGCCAGCACGCAGACGCTGGCCCCGAGGGACGTTCCCCGCAGCCCCAGGGCATGGGGCTCGACGACCAGGTCTACAACCGCCTGCTGCGCGAGCGCATCATCTTCCTCGGGTCCGTGGTCGAGGACGCCAACGCCAACGCGATCTGTGCCCAGCTGCTCCTGCTGGCGGCCGACGACCCCGACCGTGACATCTGGCTCTACATCAACTCTCCCGGCGGCTCCGTCTCGGCGGGCATGGCCGTCTACGACACGATGCAGTTCGTCAAGAACGACGTGGCGACGGTGTCGATGGGGCTGGCCGCGTCGATGGGCCAGTTCCTGCTCTGCGCAGGCGCACCCGGCAAGCGCTACGCGCTGCCGCACTCGCGCATCATGATGCACCAGCCGTCCGGAGGCTTGGGGGGAACTGCTTCGGACATCCGCATCCAGGCCGAGCAGATGATCTACACGAAGAACAAGATGGCCGAGCTGATCGCGCAGCACACCGGGCAGACCGTCGAGACCATCGAGCGCGACTCGGACCGCGACAGGTGGTTCACGGCAGAGGCCGCCCGTGAGTACGGCATGGTCGACCAGGTCGTCAGCAGCGCCGGTCAGGTCAGCGGATCGGGTGGCACGGCATGAGCGACCTGACCCCCGTACGCCCCGGCGCCCCGCGAGGAGACCGAGCCCAGATGAGCGACCTGCACCTCCCCAGCTCCCGGTACATCGTCCCGGAGATCGAGGAGCGGACCTCCTACGGGTGGAAGCGCTCCAACCCGTACCAGAAGCTGTTCGAGGAGCGGATCATCTTCCTCGGCACCCAGATCGACGACGTCTCGGCCAACGACGTGATGGCCCAGCTGCTGACCCTCGAGTCGCAGGACCCGGACCGGGACATCTCCATCTACATCAACTCCCCGGGCGGCTCCTTCACGGCGCTGACCGCGATCTACGACACGATGCACTTCGTCCGCCCGGACATCCAGACCACCTGCCTGGGGCAGGCCGCCTCGGCCGCGGCGATCATCCTGGCGGCCGGCACGCCCGGGAAGCGGTTCGCCCTGGCCAACTCCCGCATCCTGATCCACCAGCCCTCCACGGAGGGCGGCGGCCAGGCGAGCGACGTCGAGATCCAGGCCCGTGAGGTGCTGCGCATGCGCAAGCTGCTCGAGGCCATGATTGCCAAGCACTCCAACCGGACGCTCGAGCAGGTCGAGAACGACATCGAGCGGGACAAGATCCTCACCGCCGAGGAGGCTGTCGAGTACGGCATGGTCGACCGCGTCCTGACGACACGCGGGAGCTGAACGGGTGACCGGGCCCCTGCGTGGAGGGATTCGCCCCGGTTCCACGCGGCCCGACGGCGCGGTAATGGAGGCGCCCCGGGCCCTGCCGGGGTACCGTCAGGGCACGGATGATCCGGTCCTCCGGCCGGTCAGAGAGAGGGAGAGGCCCACGGGTGGCACGCATCGGTGACGGCGGCGACCTGCTGAAGTGCTCTTTCTGTGGAAAGAGCCAGAAGCAGGTCAAGAAGCTCATCGCCGGTCCCGGCGTCTACATCTGCGACGAGTGCATCGACCTCTGCAACGAGATCATCGAGGAGGAGCTCTCGGAGAGCTCGGACCTCAAGTGGGACGAGCTGCCCAAGCCGATCGAGATCTGCGAGTTCCTCGACTCCTACGTCGTGGGGCAGGACATCGCCAAGAAGGCCCTCGCCGTCGCGGTCTACAACCACTACAAGCGGGTCCAAGCGGGCGAGTCCGGCGGCAGCAAGGCGGGCCGGGACGAGCACGTCGAGCTGGCCAAGTCCAACATCCTGCTGATCGGGCCGACCGGGTGCGGCAAGACTCACCTCGCCCAGACGCTGGCCCGGATGCTCAACGTGCCCTTCGCCATCGCCGACGCGACGGCCCTGACCGAGGCCGGGTATGTCGGCGAGGACGTCGAGAACATCCTGCTCAAGCTGATCCAGGCCGCTGACTACGACGTCAAGAAGGCCGAGACGGGGATCATCTACATCGACGAGGTCGACAAGATCGCCCGCAAGAGCGAGAACCCGTCGATCACCCGCGACGTCTCCGGTGAGGGAGTCCAGCAGGCGCTGCTGAAGATCCTGGAGGGGACGACGGCCTCCGTGCCGCCGCAGGGGGGCCGCAAGCACCCGCACCAGGAGTTCATCCAGATCGACACCACGAACGTTCTCTTCATCGTGGGTGGTGCCTTCTCCGGACTGGAGAAGATCATCGAAGGCCGGATCGGGCGCAAGGGCCTCGGCTTCCACGCCACCCTGCACACCAAGGCCGACCGCGACTCCGCCGACGTCTTCGGCGACGTGCTGCCCGAGGACCTGCTGAAGTTCGGCATGATCCCCGAGTTCATCGGCCGGCTGCCGGTCATCACCAGCGTGCGTCACCTCGACCAGGAGGCGCTGGTGCGTATCCTGACCGAGCCGCGCAATGCCCTGGTCAAGCAGTACGAGCGGCTCTTCGAGCTCGACGGCGTCGAGCTCGAGTTCACCGACGACGCGCTCGAGTCGATGGCCGACCAGGCCATCCTGCGCGGCACGGGTGCCCGTGGCCTGCGCGCCATCATGGAGGAGGTCCTGCTCTCCGTGATGTACGAAGTGCCCTCCCGCAAGGACGTCGCCAAGGTCGTGGTGACGCAGGAGGTCGTGCTGGAGCACGTCAACCCGACGCTCGTGCCGCGCGAGGCGCCCAAGCGGGAGCGCCGCGAGAAGTCTGCCTGACCTTCCTTACTGCGCGTCCCACGCTTCGTCGGTCGCCCGTGCGACGACGGCGGGATCCGGCGGAGTGAGCCCCATCCCCATCACGAACACCGCTCGGCGCCAGAAGCCGTGGATACACATCGTCACGCCCAGGCCGGCCGCGACCTGCGCCGGCTGGCTGTAGCAGCGCGTGCCGTCCTGCTCGGACTCCGTCCAGCCGGCGAACGGGTCATCGCCGGAGCTTGGACTCGAGCCGCCTGAGCCGGGTCGCGAGCCGCCCCGCACCGCGAAGAGGATGTAGCCGACCCCCTGCCCGTCACTGTAGAGCGCTACCTTCGCCGCGCTGCCGGACGAGAGCTCGTCGGCCAGGCCGTCCTGAGCGCCCTGCAGCAGCTGGTCGGCCGAGGCGTCGGTCACTCGCGGCATGCCCATCAGCGTGTCCGGTGTGACCGGGTCGGCCATGAACTGCTGCCAGCCGAACCGCCCGCCGAAGAAGATCCCGACCAGCAGGACGAGGGCCGCGCCCGCGGCCGCGATCTTCCATGGTGGTCCGATGCCGCGCGCGGGAGCCAGTGCTGCGGGTCCGGGGGGCGGAAGGGTGCCGACGGTCCCGCCGAACTGGGATGCGGCCGGCGCTCCGAACTGCGACGGTGCTCCGCCGAACTGGGACGGCGCGCTACCTCCGAACTGCGGCGGAGCCCCGCCGAAGGCTCCCGGATCCCGTGGCTGCGGGGGACCCGCGAAGAAGCCGAGGTCGGGCACCGGGCCGCGGGGAGCAGGAAGGTCCTCGGCCCCGGTCCGGCCCGTCGCCTGCTGGTCCTTCTCGGTCACGTCGTCGTCCCCCTGGCGTGATGGGCGTCAGGGGGTCGTCGGCACCAGGGCGACTGATCTTGAGTCAGAGGGTGACGGTGGCGGTCAGGGAGTGGCTCTCGTCCACGCGGAACTCCAGGTCGCCGACCCGGCCGGTCGCCCGCAGGTCCTCGGAGGCCAGGGCGACGCGGTCGAGGGCCTCGCGCGGGCCGCTGACCGTCGCCGAGGCGACCTCGGTGCGCATCGACGTCTTCGCCTCCGACTTGGCCTTGCGCAACGCCCCGAGCACGACCGAGGTGTCGTGCAGCACACCCGCGTCACCGCCCTTGGCCAGCGCCGCCACGTCGTCGGCCACCGGCCAGGACGAGCGGTGCACCGACCCCTCCTGCCACCAGGACCAGACCTCCTCGGTGACGAACGGCAGCACGGGAGCGAACAGGCGCAGCTGCACCGAGAGCGCCGCGGCCAACGTGGCCTTGGCGGACGCCGCCGGCCCGTCCCCGCGCCCGCCGTACGCACGGTCCTTGACGAGCTCGAGGTAGTCGTCGCAGAACGTCCAGAAGAACGACTCGGTCACCTCGAGCGCGCGGGTGTACTCGTAGGCGTCCAGTGCGGCCGTGGCCTCGCGGACCACCCCGGACAGGGCGGCCAGCAATGCTTGGTCCAGTGGGTCGACGATCGAGGCGGGGTCCTCCGTCGCCCCCAGGCTCAGCGCGAACTTGCTCGCGTTGAGGATCTTGATCGCCAGCCTGCGGCCGATCTTCATCTGCGTCTCGTCGAACGGGCTGTCCATCCCCGGCCGGGCACCTGCGGCACGCCAGCGGACGGCGTCCGAGCCGTAGCGCTCGAGGATCTCCGTCGGGACGACGACGTTGCCCTTCGACTTCGACATCTTCTTGCGGTCCGGGTCGACGACGAAGCCGGAGATGGCGGCGTGGGACCACGGCACGGTGCCGTGCTCGTAGTGAGCCCGCACCACGCTGGCGAACAGCCAGGTGCGGATGATCTCGTGGGCCTGCGGGCGCATGTCCATCGGGAAGGTGCGCGCGAACAGGTCCGGATCCCGCTCCCAGCCAGTGGCGACCTGCGGCGAGAGGGACGAGGTGGCCCAGGTGTCCATCACGTCCGGGTCCGCGGTGAAGCCGCCGGGCCGGTCCCGCTGGTCGTCGGTGAAGCCCTTCGGCGTGGCCGACGCGGGGTCCACCGGGAGGTCGGTCTCGGCGGCCAGCAACGGCTCGTCGTAGACCGGCTGGCCCTCGTCGTCGAGCCGGTACCAGACCGGGAACGGGACGCCGAAGAAGCGCTGGCGGCTGATCAGCCAGTCACCCTGCAGTCCGTTGACCCAGTTCTCGTAGCGGTGCCGCATGAAGTCCGGCACCCAGGTGATCTCGCGCCCCCGCTCGATGAACGCGGCGCGCAGGGACTCGTCGCGCCCGCCGTTGCGGATGTACCACTGACGGCTGGTCACGATCTCGAGCGGCTTGTCGCCGTTCTCGTAGAAGTTCGCCATCCGCTGGGTGGGCACCGGCTCGCCGTCTAGGTCACCGGAGGCCCGCAGCGCGTCGACCATCGCCGCCCGCGCCGAGAAGGTCGTCTTGCCGGCCAGCTCGGCGTACGCCGATGCAGCACTCTCGAGGGACAGCCACTCGGGGGTCTCGCGCAGCAGGCGGCCGTCCCGACCCACGACGGAGCGGACCGGGAGGTCGAGCTCGCGCCACCACATGACGTCGGTGAGGTCGCCGAACGTGCAGCACATCGCGATGCCGGCGCCCTTGTCGGGCTCGGCGGCCGGGTGGGCCAGCACCGGGATCTCGACGTCGAAGATGGGCGACCGCACCGTGGAGCCGAACAGCGGCTGGTAGCGCTCGTCGTCCGGGTGCGCGATCAGCGCGACGCACGCCGGGATGAGCTCCGGCCGCGTCGTCTCGACGTAGACGGCGGCGTCGGGGTCGGTCGACGGGTGGAACGCGACCCGGTGGAAGTGCCCGGGGTAGTCGCGAGCCTCCAGCTCGGCCTGGGCCACCGCGGTCTGGAACGTGACGTCCCACAGGCTCGGTGCCTCGGACTGGTAGGCCTCGCCGCGAGCCAGGTTGCGCAGGAAAGCCCGCTGGGAGGCGGTGATGGATGCCTCGCCGACGGTCGTGTACTTCTGCGTCCAGTCCACCGAGAGGCCGACCATGCGCCACAGGTCCTCGTAGGCCTTCTCGACCTGCTCGGTCCAGCGCTCGCACAGCTCGATGAAGCTGCGTCGGGAGATCGGGATCGGCCGCTTGGCGTCCGGCTTCGCGGGCGGCTCGAACGAGGGGTCGTAGGGCAGCGACGGGTCGCACCGTACGCCGAAGTCGATCTGCACCCGGCGCTCGGTGGGCAGCCCGTTGTCGTCCCACCCCATCGGGTAGAACACTTCCCGCCCGCGCATCCGCTGGTAGCGCGCGACGATGTCGGTGTGGGTGTAGGAGAAGACGTGCCCGACATGCAGCGCCCCGCTGACCGTCGGCGGGGGCGTGTCGATGGAGAAGACCTGCTCGCGCGTCTTGGACCGGTCGAACCGGTACGTGCCCTGCTCCTCCCATACCTGGGTCCAGCGCTGCTCGAGCCCGTCGACGGTCGGCTTCTCGGGCACCCGTGCGTCGCGGGCCCCCGCGGAGGCCGCGGCGGGTTCGGTCGTCTGCTGTCCCATGGCCGCAGATCCTACGGTCGCCCGAGCCCTCTCTTCCTCCCGTAAAGGGACGGGGCGGGCCTGCCTAGACTCCCGGGGGTGACCGAGACCGGAGGGCTGACGCGGCTGCACGAGGTGGAGCGGGAGATCCTCGCCCGGGCGCCGGAGCACGACATCACCCCCTCGCTGGACCGCATCCGCGAGCTGCTCGACCTCCTCGGCTCGCCGCAGGCCGCCTCGCCTGTCGTCCAGGTCGCGGGCACGAACGGCAAGACGTCGACCACCCGGATGATCGAGGCGCTGCTGCGTGAGTTCGGCCTGCGGACCGGACGGTTCACCAGTCCGCACCTGCACTCCGTGCGTGAGCGGATCGCCTTCGACGGCCAGTCGATCGACCCGGAGCGGTTCGTCACGACGTACGACGACGTCGCGCCCTACCTCGACCTGGTCGACTCCCGCCACGACATCCGGCTCTCGTTCTTCGAGGTCCTCACCGCGATGGCGTACGCCGCGTTCGCCGACGCACCGGTGGACGTGGCCGTCATCGAGGTGGGTCTCGGAGGCAGCTGGGACGCGACCAACGTGGCCGACGCGCTCGTGTCCGTCGTCACCCCGATCGCTCTCGACCACGTGCACTTCCTGGGCTCGACCGTGCAGGAGATCGCGGCCGAGAAGGCGGGGATCCTCAAGCCGGGGTCCTACGGCGTGCTCGCCCAGCAGCCGGTCGAGGCCGCCGAGGTGCTGCTGCGCCGCTCGGTCGAGGTGGGGGCCATCGTCGCGCGCGAGGGACTGGAGTTCGGCCTGCTGAGTCGCACCCTCGCCGTGGGCGGCCAGCTGTTGTCGCTGCGCGGTCTCGCGGGGGAGTACGACGAGGTCTTCCTGCCGCTGATGGGCGCCCACCAGGCCCACAACGCCGCTGTCGCGCTGGCAGCCGCCGAGGCGTTCCTCGGCGGCGGGCACGCCGAGCGGGGCCCGCTCGACGTCGAGGTGGTTCGCGCGGCGTTCGCCGGCGTGACGTCGCCGGGCCGGCTCGAGGTTGCCCGACGGTCGCCGACCGTCCTGCTCGACGCCGCGCACAACCCGGCAGGGGCGCGGGCCACCGCGGACGCCCTGCAGGACTCGTTCGGCTTTACCCGGCTGGTGGGTGTGTTCGCCGCGATGGCCGACAAGGACGTGCGCGGGATGCTGGAGGCGCTGGAGCCGGTGCTGGCCGAGGTGGTCGTCACCCGAGCGGCGTCGGCCCGGGCGATGGAGCCGGACGAGCTCGCGGCCGTCGCCGTGGAGGTGTTCGGTGCCGACCGGGTCGAGGTGTCGACCCGGCTCGACGACGCCATCGACTCCGCGGTGGCGCTTGCCGAGGCCGAGGGCGACGACCTCGGCGGAGCGGGCGTCCTCGTGACCGGGTCGATCGTGACCGTCGCGCAGGCCCGCGGGTTGCTGGGGCTGACCGACGCGTGAGGGGCATCGCAGCCGCCGTCCTGGTCTTCGAGGGACTCGTCGTCTTCTTCGCCGCCCTGGTGGCCCTTGACCTCAGCGACGTCGACCAGGCCACGGTGTGGTGGACGGGTGGCTCGGTCGCCGTGGCCTGCGTGGTCACGGCCGGCCTGCTCCGTCGACCCTGGGGGTACGTCGTCGGGTCGCTGCTGCAGGTCCTCGTCGTGGCCGCCGGCGTGGTCGTGCCGGTGATGTTCTTCCTCGGGCTGGTGTTCGCCGCCCTGTGGTTCCTCGCACTGCACCTCGGTCGCAAGGTCGAGCGCCTGCAGTCCGGACGCGTCCCCGACCCCCCGCCCGGATAGGGTGCCGGACCGTGAGCGAGCGCACCCTGGTCCTGGTCAAGCCCGACGCCGTCCGTCGCGGGCTGGTGGGCGAGGTGCTGTCCCGCTTCGAACGAAAGGGGCTGCGGATCGTCGCCATGGACCAGCGGGTGATCGACGTCGAGCTGGCCGACCGGCACTACGCCGAGCACGTCGAGCGCGACTTCTACCCCCCGCTGCGCGAGTTCATCACCTCGGGACCCCTGGTGGCGATTGTGCTCGAGGGCGACCAGGCGATTGCGGTCGTGCGGGGGCTGAACGGGGCCACCGACGGCCGGGTCGCCGCCGCCGGGACGATCCGGGGGGACCTGTCGCTGTCGAACCGTGAGAACCTGGTGCACGCGTCCGACTCGCCGGAGTCGGCCGTCCGGGAGATCGAGATCTTCTTCCCCGCCCTCTGACCACGGGCCCGGACTCGCGGGCAAAGACTTGGTCGGAGGCCGTGCGCGTTGTCCACCCGGGCCCTCCGGCCGCCGATACGATGACGAACGATCCACTGCACGGCGACTCCGGAGGGCCCCCAGCTCATGGGTAACAACATGTCGTTCATCGGCCGGGACATGGCCGTCGACCTCGGGACCGCCAACACGCTGGTCTATGTCCGCGGCAAGGGGATCGTGCTCAACGAGCCGTCGGTCGTCGCCATCAACACCAACACCGGCGGCATTCTCGCCGTGGGCGCCGAGGCCAAGAAGATGATCGGCCGCACGCCGGGCAACATCGTCGCGATCCGGCCGCTCAAGGACGGCGTCATCGCCGACTTCGACACGACGGAGCGGATGCTGCGCTACTTCATCCAGAAGGTGCACCGCCGCCGCCACCTGGCCAAGCCACGCATCGTCGTCTGCGTCCCCAGCGGGATCACCGGGGTGGAGCAGCGCGCTGTCAAGGATGCGGGCTACGCCGCGGGCGCCCGCAAGGTCTACATCATCGAGGAGCCGATGGCCGCCGCGATCGGCGCCGGGCTGCCGGTGCACGAGCCCACCGGCAACATGGTGGTGGACATCGGCGGCGGGACGACGGAGGTCGCGGTCATCTCGCTGGGCGGCATCGTCACCAGCCAGTCGATCCGCACCGGCGGCGACGAGCTGGACATGGCGATCATCACGTACGTGAAGAAGGAGTACTCGCTCATGCTGGGCGAGCGCACCGCGGAAGAGATCAAGATGGCGATCGGCTCGGCGTTCCCGTCGCCGGACGAGCCGCACGCCGAGATCCGTGGCCGCGACCTGGTGTCCGGCCTGCCCAAGACGATCGTGGTGAGTGCCGAGGAGATCCGCAAGGCGATCGAGGAGCCGGTGAACTCGATCATCGACGCGGTCAAGACCACCCTCGACAAGTGCCCGCCCGAGCTCTCCGGCGACATCATGGACCGCGGGATCGTCATCACCGGCGGGGGAGCGCTGCTCAAGGGTCTCGACGAGCGCCTCCGCCACGAGACGGGCATGCCCATCCACCTCACCGACCGCCCGCTCGACTCGGTCGCAATGGGCTCGGGGAAGTGTGTGGAGGAGTTCGAGGCCCTGCAGCAGGTGCTGATCTCCGAGCCGCGCCACTAGGCGCTCAGCCGTGCCCGGCACACCGTGATAGCTCAGCGGCGACGAGCGGAGCGAGGAACGAGCGTAGGCGGAGCGCGACGTGAATAGAGACACTCGCCGTACGCGGGTGCTGCTCGCGCTGCTCCTCGTCACCTCCGTCAGCCTGATCACTATCGACTACCGCGGCGCCGGCGACGACCAGTCGCCGCTGGACCGGCTGCGCAGCCTGGCGGCGGGCGTGTTCGGTCCGGTCGAGCAGGTGGCGGCGGCCATCGCCAGCCCGGTCAGCGACGCCGTCGACGGCTTCTCGCGACTCGGTGACGGCGAGGGCGAGGCCGAGCGGCTGCGCCAGCGCAACCAGGAGCTCACCCGCCGGCTGCGGACCAGCGAGCTCGATCGCAACCGGGCGGCGGAGCTCGACGCCCTGCTGCACCTCGCAGGTGCTGGCCGGTATCGCGTCGTGCCCGCGCAGGTGATCGCCGTCGGGTCCGCGCAGACCTTCTCGTGGACCGTCACGATCGACGCCGGCACCAGGGACGGCGTCCGTCCGGACATGACCGTGCTCAACGGCGACGGCCTGGTCGGACGGGTCAAGACGGCGGGCCGGACCACCGCGACGGTGCTGCTCGCGGTGGACCCGGACTCGTCCGTGGGGGCCCGGCTCGAGGGCTCGATGGAGGTCGGCTTCACCACCGGCCAGGGGATCGAGACCGGCCTCGACCTGCGGCTGCTGGACGGGCAGTCCTCGGTGGCGGCCGGGGACCGGCTGGTGACCTTCGGGTCGCAGGGGTCGACCCCCTACGTGCCCGGTGTCCCGCTGGGCGTCGTGCGCAGCGTTCAAGGCAGCCCCGGGTCGCAGACCAGGACTGCAGTCGTCGAGCCGTACGTCGACTTCTCCGCGCTCGACCTGGTCGCGGTGGTCGTGCAGCCACCGCGCAAGGACCCCCGTGATGCGGTCCTGCCGCCCCGCCCGGCCGGTACCCCCACGCCGACGGTCACCGTCACGGTCACACCACAGTCGGACGGCGGGGGCTGAGATGGCCTACCCGCGGGCAGCCGTCGCCGTGCTCCTGGTCGTCCTGGCCCTCGCCCTGCAGGTCACCCTGCTCTCGCGGCTCCCGCTGCCGGGCGCGACACCCGACCTGGTCCTGCTGGTCGTGGTCGGGCTGGCTCTCGCCGAGGGGCCGGCCGTCGGGCTGGCGACCGGTTTCGGGGCCGGCCTGGCAGTCGACCTCGTGCCGCCCGCCGACCACGAGGTGGGCCGCTGGGCCTTCGTCCTCACGCTCCTCGGCTACCTGGCGGGACTCGCCCAGGCCGAGACCCGGCGGTCGGCCTTCGTGCCGATCGCGGTGGTGGCCGCGACCGCGCTCGGCTCGGTCCTGCTCTACGCCGGCCTCGGTGCCCTGATGGACGACCCGAACGTCACCTGGCCCGCCGTGAACCGGTTGCTGCCGACCGCCGTTGTCTACGATGTGGTGCTCGCCGCGTTCGCCCTCCCGGCCATCCTGGCCATCGCCCGCCGGGTCCACGGGGAGCCGCAGCGATGACGGCGATGATGGTGACGACGTCGCTGGGGACCGCACCGAGGACGGAGGCCCGACGGTGAGCGAGCGGTCCCGGCTCCGCCTGGTCGTGCTGCAGGTGCTCGTGCTCTCGCTGCTCGGCACTCTGCTCGGCCGCCTCTGGTACGTGCAGGTCGTGGCCGCGGAGAACTACAAGACCGCGGCGGCGGAGAACGGCACCCGGGAGATCATCACGCCGGCGCCGCGGGGCATGATCCTGGACTCCCGCGGCCGTCCGTTGGCGCGCAACCGGACCGCCCTGGTCGTCTCGATCAGCCGGACCGCGATGCTGCGCCAGGACGACGAGGGCCGGGAGCTGGTCGCGAAGGTGGCCGACGTCATCGGTCAGCCCGTCGAGCAGGTGTGGGAGAAGACGCGCCTCTGCGGGTCCGAGGGCGCACCGCCGGCGCCGCGATGCTTCAACGGGTCGCCCTACCAGCCGATCCCCGTCACCGACGAGGCCAGCACCGCGATGGCGCTGCAGATCATGGAGCGGCGCGAGGACTTCCCGGGCGTCACGGCCGAGCTGACCGCGGTCCGCGAGTACCCGCAGCCGCTGGGGGCCAACGCCGCGCACGAGCTCGGCTACCTCGGGCCGGTCACCGACGAGGAGCTGGCTGAGCGGGCGGTGGCGAACGACCGCCGGGGGGCGCGCAACGAGACGGTGCTCCAGGGCACCGACCTGATCGGGCGGGCCGGGCTGGAGCGGGAGTACGACGACGACCTCCGCGGCCGGCCGGGGGTCCGGACACTGACCGTCGACCACGAGGGCGGCGTCAGCGGCGTGCTGTCAGAGACGCAGCCGACCCCGGGCAACTATCTGGTCACCACCATCGACGCCGAGCTGCAGGCGGAGGCGGAGAAGCAGCTGCACGCCGCGATCATGCGGGCGCGGCAGACCGGCGACATCAACAAGGGATACGCCACCAAGCTCAAGGCGGACTCCGGTGCGGTCGTGGTGATGGACGTGCGGACAGGTGGCATCGTCGCAATGGCCAGCTGGCCGACGTACGACCCGAACATCTGGGTGGGTGGCATCAGCGGCAAGGACTACAAGGCGATCACGAGCAAGAAGAACCACTACCCGAACCAGTCGCGCGCCTTCCAGGGTGAGTTCGCGCCGGCGTCGACCTTCAAGGCCGTGACGCTGCCCGCGGCGGTACGCGCCGGCTACTCGGTGAACAGCTCCTACAACTGCCCGTCGTCGTACTCCATCGGAGGCGCGCCCAAGCGCAACTACGAGTCCCAGGGCTACGGCGTCATCTCCATGCTGCGGGCGATCCAGGTGTCGTGCGACACGGTGTTCTACAAGTTCGCGTACGAGACCTGGCTGCGGATGGGCGGGCTGAACGCGAAGAAGAAGGCGAAGGACCCGTTCACCGAGATGGCCAAGGCGTTCGGCCTCGGCCGCCCGACCGGACTGGACCTGCCCAGCGAGTCGGACGGGCGGATCGCCGACCGGGCCTGGAAGCGCGCGTACTGGAAGGCCACCAAGGACTTCTACTGCGCGAAGGCCAAGACCGGCTATCCGGAGGTGGCGCGGCAGGATCCGCAGCGGGCGGCGTACCTGCTGCAGCTGTCGAAGGAGAACTGCGTCGACGGCTACGCCTACCGCGGAGGTGACGCGGCGAACTTCGCGATCGGCCAGGGCGACACCACGACCACGCCGCTGCAGATGGCACGCGTCTATGCGGCAATCGCGAACGGCGGCACCCTGGTGACACCGCACATCGGCCGCGCGATCATGAGCCCCGACGGTCAGCTGGTCCGGCGGATCGAGCCCGCGCCGGCCGGCCGCGTCCCGGTGAGCAAGGCCACGCTGGACTGGTTGCGGCACGCGATGCGCACGGTGACCGAGGTGGGCACCGGCTACGGGCCGTTCGCACGGGCGGCTTTCCCGCTCGACAAGATCCCGGTGGGTACGAAGACGGGGACCGGAGAGGTCTACGGCAAGCAAACGACCTCGTGGTTCGCGTCCTTCGCACCGGCCGTCAAGCCTCAGTACGCCGTGGTGATGATGGTGTCGCAGGGCGGCACCGGGTCCGGCGTCTCCGGCCCGTCGGTGGCCGAGCTCTACAAGACGCTGTTCGGGATCACCGGCCAGCGCGTCGACCTGGCGGCCGCGGCCCCGCCGGGGGGTCACCCGACCCAGGCCCTTCCCGCCGTACGCGCGGACGGGACCGTCGTGCAGCCGCCGCGCGCCGACACGCGAGCCGTCCGCCTGCCCGGGCTCGTCGCCCGCCGCGAGGAACGGACGGACGCGGGAGGCGGTGGTCCAGGATGACCGTCGGCTACCGGCCCACCCCGTACACGGTGCCGCCGCCGCGGCGAGGGTCCAGGCTGCTGCACCGCGACTCCGCGCTCCGCCGGATGGACTGGACGCTGCTCGTCGCCGTCCTCGCGCTGTGCGCGATCGGCGCCGCCTTGGTGTGGTCGGCCACCAAGCAGGCCGCCATCGACGGCGGTGACGACCCGCAGGCGTTCCTGAAGAAGCACATCCTCAACGTCGGCATCGGCCTCGTCCTCGGTGTCGTGGCGTCGGTGTTCGACTACCGGATGCTGCGGGCGTACGCGCCCGTCGTCTACGTGCTCTCACTGCTCGGACTGATGGCCGTGCTGTCGCCGCTCGGCACCACCATCAACGGCTCGCACTCGTGGATCGTGCTGCCGGCGGGCTTCTCGGTGCAGCCGTCGGAGTTCGCCAAAGTCGCCCTCGTCGTGGGCATGTCGATGCTGCTCGCGGAGAAGCGCGATGCCGAGGACGAGCCTCGAGACATGGACGTCGTCCTGGCGCTGGTGTTCGCCGCCGTGCCGTTCGCGCTCGTGATGCTCCAACCCGACCTCGGCACCGCCATGGTCGTCTGTGCCCTGGTCCTCGGCCTGATCGCTGTCTCGGGGGCGCCGATCCGGTGGGTCGTGGGGCTCGTCGTGGCGGCCCTGCTGGTGGCGGTGGTGGCCGTGCAGACCGGGATGCTCAAGGACTACCAGATCGACCGGTTCCGGGCCTTCTACGACCCGGCGGCGGACCCCAAGGGGGCCGGGTTCAACGTGCGGCAGTCCCTGATCGCCGTCGGTTCCGGGGGGATGGACGGGCAGGGGCTCTTCCAGGGCGCCCAGACCCAGGGCAAGTTCGTGCCGGCGCAGCAGACCGACTTCATCTTCACCGTGGCGGGGGAGGAGCTCGGCTTCGTCGGTGCCGCACTCGTCGTGGCGCTCCTCGGCCTGGTCCTGTGGCGGGCCGGACGCATCGCGATGCAGGCCGAGGACCTCTTTGGCCGCCTGGTGGCCACCGGGATCCTCTGCTGGTTCGCGTTCCAGAGCTTCGAGAACATCGGCATGACGCTGGGCATCATGCCCGTCACCGGTGTCCCGCTGCCGTTCGTGTCGTACGGCGGGTCGTCGATGTTCGCGAACCTCATCGCGGTCGGACTGCTGCAGAACGTGCACATGCGGAGGTACTCCTGACCACCCGCGGGCGGGTTACCCTGAGGGCTTCCCACCACCCGCCCGGAAGTAGGTCCACCGCCATGCCTGTCGAGTCGCTGTTCCCGCGACTGGAGCCGCTGCTGGCCAAGGTCAGCAAGCCCATCCAGTACGTCGGAGGAGAGCTCAACTCCACGGTCAAGGACTGGGACGCGTGCGACGTCCGGTGGGCGTTGATGTACCCCGACGCGTACGAGGTGGGGGTCCCCAACCAGGGCGTCATGATCCTCTACGAGGTCCTCAACGAAGCCCCCGGGGTCCTGGCCGAACGCACCTACGCGGTGTGGCCGGACATGGAGGCGCTCATGCGCGAGCACGCGCTGCCGGCGTTCACCGTCGACGCGCACCGACCGGTCGGCTCGTTCGACGTCCTGGGCGTCTCCTTCGCGACCGAGCTCGGCTACACCAACCTGCTCCAGACCCTCGACCTGGCCGGCATCCCCCGGCACGCCCGGGACCGGACCGAGCAGCACCCTGTCGTCATCGCCGGCGGGCACTCGGCGTTCAACCCCGAGCCCGTGGCCGACTTCGTCGACGCCGCCGTGCTGGGCGACGGCGAGCAGGTGGTGCTGGAGATCAGTGAGGTCGTCCGGCAGTGGAAGGTGGACGGCCTCGACCGCCAGCCGGGTGGCCGCCGGGAGCTGTTGCTCCGGCTCGCACGGACCGGAGGGGTCTACGTCCCGTCGCTCTACGACGTCGACTACCTCCCGGACGGCCGGATCCAGCGGGTGGCGCCCAACACCGCTGGCGTCCCCTGGCGGGTGCACAAGCACACCGTGATGGACCTCGACGAGTGGCCGTACCCCAAGAAGCCCCTCGTCCCGCTCGCGGAGTCCGTGCACGAGCGCGCCTCGGTGGAGATCTTCCGCGGCTGCACCCGCGGCTGCCGGTTCTGCCAGGCCGGGATGATCACCAGGCCGGTGCGGGAGCGCTCGATCGAGGGGGTCGGCGAGATGGTGGAGAAGGCGCTTGCGGCCACCGGCTTCGAGGAGGTCGGCCTGCTCTCGCTGTCCAGCGCGGACCACAGTGAAATTGCCCCGATGACGAAGGGGCTGGCGGACCGCTACGAAGGCACCCAGACCTCCCTGTCCTTACCGTCGACACGCGTCGACGCGTTCAACATCGACCTGGCCAACGAGCTCACCCGCAACGGCCGCCGCACCGGGCTGACGTTCGCGCCCGAAGGAGGCAGCGAGCGGATCCGCAAGGTGATCAACAAGATGGTCACCGAGGAGGACCTGATCCGCACCGTGACGGCCGCCTACTCCGCGGGCTGGCGCCAGGTGAAGCTCTACTTCATGTGCGGCCTGCCGACCGAGACCGACGACGACGTGCTGCAGATCGCCGACCTCGCCAAGAAGGTCATCGCGACCGGGCGCGAGGTCACCGGGTCGCGGGACATCCGCTGCACGGTCTCGATCGGCGGGTTCGTGCCGAAGCCGCACACACCGTTCCAGTGGGTCGGGCAGCTCGGCCACGAGGCCACCGACTACAGACTGGCCAAGCTGCGCGAGGCCGTCCGGTCCGACCGGCAGTTCGCGAAGGCGATCGGGTTCCGCTACCACGACGGCAAGCCCGGCATCGTCGAGGGGCTGCTGTCCCGCGGTGACCGACGGGTCGGCAAGGTGATCGAGGCGGTCTACGAGGACGGCGGCCGGTTCGACGGCTGGAGCGAGCACTTCTCCTTCGAGCGCTGGATGTCCTGCGCGGACGCGGCCCTGGCCGACGAGCCGGTGGACGTCGACTGGTATACCACCCGCGAGCGCGAGTACGCCGAGGTGCTGCCCTGGGACCACCTCGACTCCGGGCTGGACCGCGACTGGCTGTGGGAGGACTGGCAGGACGCGGTCACCGGGACCGAGGTCGAGGACTGCCGGTGGACCCCCTGCTTCGACTGCGGCGTCTGCCCCCAGATGGGGACCGATATCCAGCAGGGTCCGACCGGCGCCACCCTGATCCCGCTGACCGTGCTCAACTCGGCCCGGGTCCAGGTGCTGGCCGCGAGCCCCACCGAGTGAGCAGGTCTCCGGACACGATCCACGCGCGCGGCCGGGCGGCG
Source organism: Actinomycetes bacterium (assembly GCA_036380775.1). Taxonomy (GTDB): domain Bacteria; phylum Actinomycetota; class Actinomycetes; order JACCUZ01; family JACCUZ01; genus DASVED01. The sequence goes on along the minus strand of DASVED010000134.1, from coordinate 602 downwards.
GTGCTGGCGGGGCGCGAGCTGCTCGACGTGCCACCGGTCCCGGGCGGAACGCGGTGGGGACTCTCGCTCGACGTCCGGCCGGACCCGGCTGCCGAGGGGCACCTGTCCGCCCTGGCGACAGAGGCGGCCCGAGTCGCCGGCCCGGGGCAGTGGGTGACCGGACGCCGCGGCTCGTCCCACCTGACCGTCACCTACCTCGAGCGGATCCACCGCGAGGTCGCCGCGGACGACGCCGAGCTGGCGCGGTTCGCCGCAGTCGTGGCCCGGGTCGCCGCCGTCACCCCACCCCTGCGCTGGTCAGTGACGGGCCTCGCCCTGGCCGACCGTGGTGTGCTCGCGCTGGCCGAGCCGGAGGACGGCGCGGCCGACGCGTTCCGGGCCGCCGTGCTGGCGGAGCTGGGTGAGCTCGGCCGCGAGGAGGCCGGGTACCGGCAGTCGGTCTGGTGGGCGACGCTCGTGCACTTCGCCGCCCCCCTCGTGGACCGGTCGGCCCTGGTCGACTGGGTCGACGCCCGGGTCAGCGTCCCGCCGCACCCCGTGGTCGCCTCGAGCGCCGAGATCGTCCGGTACGCCTACGACGGGCGCAGCGTGGTCCCGGTGAC
>DASVED010000133.1:0-6463 GCA_036380775.1 Actinomycetes bacterium | reverse complement strand
TCGGCGACGACGAGCTGCGCGAGCTGGTGGCGGCCGCGGTCGCCGAGACCGGGGCAGCCGGACCGCAAACCATGGGCCAGGTCATGAAGGCGGTCACCCCGCGGACGGCGGGGCGCGCAGAGGGCGGGCGGGTGGCCGCCGAGGTCCGTCGTCAGCTGTCCGGCTGACCCTTCACGCTAGGGGCGGCACTCCGGGCGGTTCGAGTTGCCGCAGTCTTCCGGCCCGAGCGTCGTGTCGTCGGTGGGTGCGGGTGGCTGCGAGGGCTGAGCTGGTGGGGCCCCTGCACTCACGTAGATCACGACCCGCTGTCCGGGATAGACCGACGAACCGGTGCCCGGATAGGAGTAGGCAACGGTGCCTTCGGCGGCGTACGTCGCGTAGACCCGGTCGTCGCTGACCACCGGGTCGAGCTGGGCGTTGCGCAGGATCTGCCGGGCCTGCTCCACCGACTTGCCGCTCACCGACGGGACCTTGATGGACTCGCCCTGCGTCACGTCGTCGGTGGCCTGGTTGAAGCTGCTCGCCGGCACGTCGGCCAGCGCCTGGGTCATCATCTGCTGCCAGATCGGTCCCGGGAGGCAGCCACCGCAGACGTCGCCGTAGTAGCGCCCGCCGATCAGGCGGTCGAACAGCGGGTAGCCGCTGGCCGGCGGTGACGGGTTGCCCGCCCACACGGCGGTGGACAGATCCGGGGTGTAGCCGACGAACCACACGGAGACTCGGCGGTTCGTCGTTCCGGTCTTTCCGGCCGCCGGCCGGCTGATGTTCGCGCGGGCACCGGTACCGCTCGTCATGACACCCTGCAGCAGCTGGTTGACGCCGTCGGCGATGTCCGGGTCGAGCGCCTGCTCGCACCCGGCGTCCGGGACGTTGAGCCGGTCGCCGCTCGGGTCCGTCACTTCGAGGATCGCGATCGAGTTGCAGTGCATGCCGCGGGCGGCGAAGCTCGCGTACGACTCGGCCATCGACAGCGGCGACACTTCGTTCACGCCGAGGGTGAAGGACTTGACCACCTGCAGCGGCCCGCCGTCGGCGCGGTTCATGCCCAGGGCGCCGGCGATCTGCGCCGGGCGGCAGGCACCGACCCGTTCGGTGAGCTGGGCGAAGTAGGTGTTGATCGACCCTTCGATGCCGGTCTTGAGCGTGTAGTAGCCGTTCTCGCTCTCCGTTTCGTTGACCGGGTCCCACTCGTCGGTGAGGATCTCGCCGTTGCAGCCCTCGACGTTGCCGATCTCCACCTGGTACGGCGAGTAGATGCCGTAGTCGAACGGGAAGCCCTTCTCCAGCGCCGCGGCCGCCACGAACGGCTTGAACGTCGACCCGGCCTGGAACCCGCTGCTGCCGCCGTAGGCCCGGTCGGTGGCCGGGTTGAACTTGATCTCCCCCTTGCCGTCCCCGTAGCCGCGGCTGACGGCCATGGCGCGAATATGGCCGGTGCCCGGCTGCACCGAGACGAGCGCGGAGGCGACCTTGTCGCGCGGGTAGACGTACTCCGCCAGCGCGTCCTGCGCCGCCGCCTGTGCGGTGCGGTCCAGCGTCGTGGTGATGGTGAGGCCGCCGCGCAGCAGCAGCTTGCTGCGGTCCTCGCGCTTGGCCCCGAAGGCCTTGTCGTTGAGGATCGTCTTGAGCACGAAGTCGCAGAAGAACGGCACCCGCGACTCGTTGCACCCGTTGCCCAGGCGCTTCTGCTCGCGGAGCTCGAGCGGCGTCGCTCGGGCCGCCGCCACCTCCTCGGGGGTGGCCAGCCCGGTGGCCTCCATCCGGTCCAGCACGATGTTGCGCCGGGCCAGCGCGCGCTCGGGGTTGCGAGTCGGGTCGAACGCGGTGGGCTGCTGCACGATGCCGGCCAGCAGCGCCGCCTGGGGCAGGGTCAGGTCGCGGGCAGTGGAGCGGAAGTAGCGCTTGGCAGCCGCCTCGGCGCCGTACGCCCCGGCACCGAAGTACGCGATGTTCAGGTAGCGCTCGAGGATCTGCCTCTTGGAGTACTTCTCCTCGATCGCCACGGCGTAGCGCAGCTCGCGCAGCTTGCGGCTGTAGGACTGCTCGATGGCCGCCTTGCGCGCCTCGGCCCGCGCCTTCGGGTCTTCGATGTCGTTGGCGGCCTCGAGCAGCACCTGCTTGACGTACTGCTGGGTCAGGGTCGACCCGCCTTGGACGTCGTCGCCCGACTGGTTGTTGATAAATGCGCGCAGCGTCCCGCGGACGTCGATGCCGCCGTGGTCGTAGAACCGGGAGTCCTCGATCGCGATCACGGCCCTGCGCATGACCGGTGCCACGTCGCTGAGCGGGACCGAGACCCGGTTCTCGTCCCAGAACGTGGCGATGAGGGACCCGTCGGCGGCGAGGATGCGGGTCCGCTCAGCCAGCGGCGGGATCTCCAGCTCGGCCGGGAGGCTGTCGAAGCCCTCGGCGCTGTCACGTGCCGCGAGACCCAGCCCACCGACCACCGGGAGGGTCAGCCCGGCCACCAGGAGGCCCGCGATCACGCTCACAGCGAGGAAGAGGACGAGCCGGGTGACGAACCCGCCGTCGCGGCCGCCGGGCTCGCGGCGCAGTGCGTCCATGGCGAACAGGGTACGTGGTGGGCATCGTGGGCCCTTTGGTAGTCCGTACTGACTAGATCAGATTGAGCCGAACGGTTCTGTTGCCCGAGGTGTCCCTATCCGTACCGTCCTCAGCACGACGCACCACCGCACCGCCTCTCAGGCGGGTGCACTGCAACAGAGGACGGACCGCATGTGGGCAGACGACTGGGCCTCGCGGGGGGCTTGCCGAACGAGTGACCCGGACACGCTGTTCGTCCAGGGGGCCGCGCAGAACCGTGCGAAGGCCGTCTGCATGGGCTGCCCGGTCCGGACCGAGTGCCTCTCCGACGCCCTGGACAACCGGGTGGAGTTCGGAGTCTGGGGCGGGATGACCGAGCGGGAGCGTCGCGCCCTGCTCCGTCGGCGGCCCAACGTGACCTCGTGGCGGGCGCTGCTCGAGACGGCTCGCGACGAGTACCAGCGCGGCCTGCAGACCGGCGAGTTCCCGGTGGCCATGTAGGCGAGTTCTCGAGCGAAAGCGTGGTCGGGGCGGTCCCTGGAGGGGAGGACCGCCCCGTTCTGCGTCCCGGGGCACCCTCCGGCTGCTGTCCGGGCACCTTCCTGCCGTACCCGGAAGACGATGCAATCGCCTCATGCCGCGCGTCGCGCCCCCGAACGGATGTGTTGAGTCGTCTTTCCGGCCCGCCCGGCGTCGCCGATCGTGTCCAGGACAACCGAGAGCACCCACTCCGGCTCGAACATCACCTGCTCCCAGAGCAGCCGTAGGGGCCGCCAGCCGGCGGCGACCAGCAGCGTGTGCCGGGTCAGGTCCCGGGTGAACGCCGGTCTCGGCCCGTGAGTCTCGAAGCCGTCGCACTCGATGACGATCCGCCGCGCCTCGTCCGCGAGGTCGACCCGGCCGATCCACCGACCTCGGTGGGTGATCCCCACTTGTGGCCGGAAGCCGGTGATCCCGGCCTCCAGCAGGATCGCGCGGCAGCTCGACTCGAAGGCGTTGTCCGCGCGGGCGTCCAGGAGCTCCAGTCGGGACCGGGCCAACCGCGAGCCCGGGCCGCGGAGGGCGTGGACCGCCGCATGCAGGTCGTCCCACCCGACGGCGCCGGACCGCAGTGCGGAGTCGCCGACGCTCAGAGCCTCCCGCAGCGACAGGTCGCGCAGGCAGAGCACGACCGTGTGCACCGGGTCGGTGCACCCTGCGCGTCGCTCAGCCTCGGTCGAGTGCCCCCAGTGGAGGCGGACGTCGTCCGAGACGTGGCGGCGCTTGGCCCGGGGCGGCACCAGGACGTCGAAGCCGTCCTCGCCGGGTGGCAGCGCGAAGCCGTGCCGACGGGCAGCGCTGCGGTGCGAGGCGATCCCGTGCACCTGACGTGCTGCCCGGACTGCCTCGTCGGACGGGGCCAGCGAGTAGGTGCGCCCGACGTTGACGAGCTCACCTCGCCGCACAGCGGTGTCCAGCCGGCGGCGGGACACGGCGCCGCGCAGCTGGGAGCGCCGGGCGCAGCCGCCGAAGGCGCTCAGGGCGTCGACGAGCTCCACGCGTCCAGCCTCGGTCGTCGGAGCCGTGCGATGAGGCCGAGCGAGCGCGGCTGGGGACCCAGGACGGCGTGTGGACAGCGACAGGGCGGGCCAGGAAGACGACTCAACTGTCACGGGGTGGCCCCTGAGCCCGGGATGAGCCGGTTGAGTCGTCTTTCGGGTACGGGTTTGGGTCGGGTACGGCGACCGGGGGTTGGGCACCCCCCGGTCGCTGGCCGCCTACTGCCCGGCGAGCGAGGCGCCGACCAGGCGTAGGCCGTCGAGGTCGTGCACATCGCCCGGCTGGGCCGCCACGTCGACGACCGGCACCCGCGGGTGGGCCGCCGTGAAGCGGCCGCGCATCGACTGCTCGCGCTCGACCAGCCGCATCCGCTCGGCGTGCAGGCGCAGGATCCCGGCCGCCAGCCGGTGCTCGCGGGAGTCCTCCAGCGTCTCGGCACCGGCCGCCGCACGGGCCGCCGAGATCGACCGCGCGCCCGAGGCGTGGACCCGGTTGAGCACCAGGCCGGCGAGCGGCATCCGCTCCTCGCCCAGGCGTTCCACGAAGTACGACGCCTCGCGCAGGGCGTCCCGCTCCGGCGCTGCGACGACCACGAACGACGTCCCCGAGGCCTGCAGCAGCCGGTACGTCGCGTCCGCCCGCTCGCGGAAGCCACCGAACATGGTGTCCAGCGCAGCGATGAAGGCCTGCAGGTCCTTGAGCACCTGGGCGCCGAGCACCTTGGTGAGCACTGAGGTCATCGCGTTCAGCCCGGCGCCGACCACCTTGAGATAGGCCCGGCCGCCGGTCTTGGCGCTGCCCATCAGCACCCGGATGAACCGCCCGTCGAGGAAGGACCCCAGCCGCTTAGGCGCGTCCAGGAAGTCCAGCGCCGACCGGCTGGGCGGGGTGTCGACGACGATCAGGTCCCAGCGGTCCTCCGCCCGCAGCTGCCCCAGCTTCTCCATCGCCATGTACTCCTGCGTGCCGGAGAAGCTCGACGACAAGGACTGGTAGAAAGGGTTGTCCATGATCACCTTCGCCCGCTCGGGCGTCGTGTGGGCGAAGACGACCTCGTCGAAGGTCCGCTTCATGTCCAGCATCATGGCGTCCAGCGAGCCGCCCTTCGCCCCGTCGACGCCCTTGACCTGGCGCGGCGTGTTGTCGAGCGCGGTGAGTCCCATCGACTGGGCGAGCCGTCGTGCGGGGTCGATGGTGAGCACCACGACCGTCCGTCCCTGCTCGGCCGCCCGCAGGCCGAGCGCCGCGGCGGTGGTGGTCTTGCCGACGCCCCCGGCGCCGCAGCAGACGATGATCCGGGTCGACCGGCTGCCGAGGACCGTGTCCAGGTCGAGGGCGGGGCTCTGCTGAGCGCTCATGACGCGGTCACGCCATGCCCTGGTGGCAGAGCCGCTCGGCCAGGTGGTACAGCGCGCCCAGGTCGACGCCGTCGGCGAGCAACGGAAGGTCGTACGTCGGGCGATCGAGCGCCTTGAGCTCCCGGCGTTGCCGCTTCTCCAACGCCACCCGGGTCGCGTGCTCCGCGGCCTCGACCAGCAGGGCGTCGACCGCGTTCGCGCGGACCCCTACGCCCGCCGCCTCGAGACCCGCCGCGACGAGCCCGCTGTCCAGCTCGCCCTTCGCCGCCGCGGTCAGGTCAGCCTGCTTCAGCTGCGGGGCGCGCACCGCGTTGACGACGATGCCGCCGACTGGCAGCCCGGCCGCGGTGAGCTCGGCGGCGGCGTCCGCAGTCTCCTGCACCGGCATCTCCTCGAGCAGCGTCACCAGGTGGACGGCCGTCATGGCGCTCCGCAACAGCCCCATGATCGAGTCGGCCTGGCCCCGGATGGGTCCAACGCGTGCCAGCCCCGCGACCTCCGCGTTGACACCGAGGAAGCGGGTGATCCGCCCGGTGGGCGGCGCGTCGAGCACCACGGCGTCGTACGCGGGTGCTCCGTTCTTGGTCTTGCGGCGCACCGCCTCGTAGACCTTGCCGGTCAGCAGCACGTCGCGCATGCCGGGCGCGATGGTCGTCGCGAAGTCGATCGCCCCGATGCGACGCAGACCGCGACCCGCGCGGCCGAGGCGGTAGAACATGTCGAGGTACTCGAGCAGCGCCTCTTCCGGGTCGACGGCGAGGGCGATGACGTCTCCTCCGCCCGGGCCGACGGCCACCTTGCGCTCCTCGTAGGGCAGCGGTGGCGTGTCGAAGAGCTGGGCGATGCCCTGCCGGCCCTCGACCTCGGCCAGCAGCGTGCGGTGGCCGCCCGCGGCGAGCGCCAGGGCCAGGGCGGCGGCGACGGTCGTCTTGCCGGTGCCGCCCTTGCCGGTGACGACGTGCAGCCGCACGGGGGAGGGAGGGGCGCTCACCTGCCCAGCCTAGGAGCAGCGCGTCGGACCT
>DASVED010000132.1:0-2232 GCA_036380775.1 Actinomycetes bacterium | reverse complement strand
AAGGGCATCGCCATCTCGACCGCCGTCCTGGCGGCAACGGCGCTGTTCGGCTCGTTCACCGACTCGGTCAAGACCGCGGTGATCGACACCGGCGCCGACCTCGAGGACAACGTCCGCAACCTCGAGTACGCCGGTGTGCTGAACGTCTCGGACCCGAAGAACCTGGTCGGTCTCATCATCGGTGCCTCGGTCGTCTTCATGTTCTCGTCGCTGGCGATCAACGCGGTGACCCGCGCCGCCGGCGCGATCGTGTTCGAGGTGCGCCGTCAGTTCCGCGAGATCCCCGGGATCATGGAGGGCACCACCCGCCCGGAGTACGGCAAGGTCGTCGACATCTGCACGCGCGACTCACTGCGCGAGCTCGCCACCCCGGGCCTGCTGGCCGTCCTCGCGCCGATCGCGGTCGGGTTCGGCCTCGGTGTGGGCGCCCTCGGGTCCTACCTGGCCGGTGCGATCGCCGCCGGCACCCTGATGGCGATCCTGCTCGCCAACTCCGGTGGCGCGTGGGACAACGCGAAGAAGATGGTCGAGGACGGTGCGTACGGCGGAAAGGGCTCGCCCGCGCACGAGGCAACGATCATCGGCGACACGGTGGGCGACCCGTTCAAGGACACCGCCGGCCCAGCCATCAACCCGCTCATCAAGGTGATGAACCTGGTGTCGCTGCTCATCGCGCCGGCCGTCGTCAGCCTGTCGGTCGGCGACGACGCCAACACTGCTCTGCGGATCCTGGTGGCGCTCGTCGCGGCCGCGATCATCGTCGGTGCCGTCGTGTTCTCCAAGCGGAAGAGCATTGCCGTGGCCGAGGAGAAGGCCGAAGCCGGCGTCCCGCAGATCTGACCCCGCCCTCGGCCGTCCGGAGAATGATCACGCGCGCGTGATCAACGGAGCCCGACAGCGCCGAAGTCAGCGCGGTCCAGGGGTAATGATCACGTGCACGTGATCATTGCGGGGAGGTGGCTGACACCGGCGGTTTGACAGGTGTTGGCATCCTGGGGCGCGGACAGCACGGCTCGGGGCAGCCCGGGAGCATGCCAGGACGACGCAGGAAGAGAGGCACGTGGCAGACACGGAGCAGCCGGACGCGACGCCGACCCCCAGCGGCACGCGCCGCCTGGTGATCGTCGAGTCGCCCGCGAAGGCGAAGACCATCAAGGGCTATCTCGGCCCGGGGTTCGAGGTCGAGGCCAGCGTCGGGCACATCCGTGACCTCCCGACGCCCTCCGAGCTGCCCGCCGCGGAGAAGAAGGGCCGCTTCGGCAAGTTCGCCGTGGACGTCGACGCCGACTTCGAGCCCTTCTACGTCGTCGACGCCGACAAGAAGAAGAAGGTGGCCGAGCTCAAACGGGCGCTCAAGGACGCGGACGAGCTGTTCCTCGCGACGGACGAGGACCGCGAGGGCGAGGCCATCGCCTGGCACCTTCTGCAGGTCCTGCAGCCCAAGGTGCCGGTCCGCCGGATGGTCTTCCACGAGATCACCCGGGACGCCATCCGGGCCGCGGTCGAGCAGACCCGCGACCTCGACCAGAGCCTCGTCGACGCCCAGGAGACTCGCCGCATCCTGGACCGCCTCTACGGCTACGAGGTGTCGCCGGTCCTGTGGCGCAAGGTCCGCCAGGGCCTTTCGGCCGGTCGGGTGCAGTCGGTCGCCACCCGGCTGGTCGTGGAGCGCGAGCGGGAGCGGATCGCTTTCCGTTCGGCGTCCTACTGGGACATCGAGGCCACGCTGGAGAAGGCCGAAACCGACGACGGGCAGTCCCATGCCTTTGACGCGCGGCTGGTCCAGGTCGACGGCAAGCGCGTCGCCACCGGGCGCGACTTCGGCAGCGACGGCCGGCCGGTCGGCCGGTTCGACGGCGCGCACCTCGACGAGCCGACCGCCCGGGCTCTCGCCGACGGGCTGCGCGGTGCCGACTTCACGGTCCGCTCTGTCGAGGACAAGCCCTACAGCCGCCGCCCGGCCGCGCCGTTCATGACCTCGACGCTGCAGCAGGAGGCCAGCCGCAAGCTGCGGCTCTCGGCGCAGACCGCGATGCGCCTTGCGCAGCGGCTGTACGAGAACGGCTACATCACCTACATGCGCACCGACTCGACGACGCTGTCCGAGTCCGCGCTGAACGCCGCGCGGTCGCAGGCCCGGGAGATCTACGGCGCCGAGTACGTCCCCGACGTACCCCGGCGTTACGAGCGCAAGGTCAAGAACGCGCAGGAGGCGCACGAGGCGATCCGGCC
>DASVED010000131.1:0-4103 GCA_036380775.1 Actinomycetes bacterium | reverse complement strand
AGTCGCATCGCAGCGGCTTGATCAAGGTCCACCTGAGGGGCGAGACTTCCCAGTGGGGAGGCGCTGCCTGACCGACGCCGATCGGAGGAGCGATGAGCCGTTTCTACCGCTTCGTGTATGCCGTTGGCTTCAAACCCTGGGAGCAGGACGCCGAGAACGTCGCTGATCCGGCATGGCGGCGGCCGCGTGCGAAAGCGGTGACGCTCCGCGGACAGCGAGATGTTGAGGAGAGATCCAGCAGCCGTTCCACCGCGGTCACCAGGGCGAGCGGTCGGGGCAAGTCGTACCCTGAGCTGACGGAAGGGGGCGCACCGATGAGCGGAAGCGAGATCGGCCCCACGGGGACCATGGAAGGGCGTCTGCGCCTTGGCGTCGGCTTCGCGGCTGCCGACCGGCGGCGCATTCTCGGGGCCTTGTCCGCGCTCGCGCCGCACCTGGCTGGGTGGGAACACGATCAGGTCGTCCTCGAGGTGTCATTGAAAGACGCCGAGGGCCCGGACCAGAAGGTCACCCTTCAGGTCTGGCTAGCGGCACGGGCGCACCTCGTGGCCACCTCGCACGAGCGCGACCTCGATCATGCGCTCGCGGAGGTGCGGAGAGACCTGATCCGCCAGATCGAGGACGAGCGGTCGCGGCGCGAACCTCGTGAGCGGCGGAAGATGCGCAAGCGCACGACCTGACCCGGCCCGGGATGTGGCGGCGTCGTATGTCGCGCGACCCAGGCGTCCCACCTGTTGGCGGTAGTCATCCTGGCGCGCACGACCGATCTCTCGCCCTCGATCTGCAGCGGATACGACCGAACGCCTGCTTCCCCGGTGGGAGCCGTCGTCAGGCGGCCAGACCGGGGCTCCGCTGCATCGGGAGCTTCAGGGTCAGGCCGGGACGACCGTCGGCGCACTCCTGCCTCGGCCAGAGGGTGGGGACTGGGCTCGAGTCACCGGGAGACTCGGCGAGTCGTCCGTGGTTCACCGGGCGCCGGCCACAACCGAACCGATCGCGTCGACCAGCATGTCGATGTCGTCCTCCGAGCAGACGATCGGCGGGGCTAGACGGATTGTCGAGCCGTGGGTGTCCTTCGCGAGCACGTGGTGCTCGAGCAGGCTGTCGCACAGCTGACGGCCCGTCATGACCGTGGGGTCGAGGTCGACACCGGCCCATAGCCCGCGGCACCGCACCTCGCGGACGACGGCGGAGCCCAGCCCGAGCAGGCCGGCCGCCAGGCGGGCACCCAGCGCTGCGGCGCGCGCCTGGAACTCCCCCGTCGCGAGCATGAGGCACACCTCGTGACCCACCGCTGCGGCCAGCGGGTTGCCCCCGAACGTCGACCCGTGGGTGCCGGGGGTGATCACACCGAGGACGTCGGTGTCGGCCGCGATCGCCGAGACCGGCAGGATTCCCCCGCCGAGCGCCTTGCCGAGGACCACGATGTCCGCCACCACGTCCTCGTGCTCGACGGCCAGGGTGCGGCCCGTGCGAGCCAGGCCTGACTGGATCTCGTCGGCGATCAGGAGAATCCCGTGCCGGTCGCAGAGCTCCCGCACCTGCTGAAGGAAGCCCGCCGGCGGGATGAGGACGCCGCCCTCGCCCTGGATCGGCTCCAGCAGCACAGCGATCGTGTCCTCTGTGATCGCGTCACCGACGGCATCCGCCTTCCCGTACGGCACGAGGTCGAAGCCGGCCGTAAAGGGGCCGAAGTCGCGCCGCGCGAGCTCGTCGGAGCTGAAACCGACGATCGTGGTCGTCCGTCCGTGGAAGTTCCCGTCCATCACGATGATCCGACCGTGGTCCGGTGCGACGCCCTTGACCTGGCAACCCCACTTGCGGGCCACCTTCAGCGCCGTCTCGACAGCCTCGGCACCCGAGTTCATTGGCAGGATCATCTCCTTGCCGACCAGAGCGCCTAGAGAGTCCGCGAAAGGCCCGAGCTGATCGTTGTAGAACGCCCGGCTCGTCAGGGTCAACCGGCTCAGCTGCTGCTGCGCCCTGGCGATAAGTCGCGGGTGTCGGTGCCCGAAATTCAGCGCCGAGTAGCCCGCGAGGCAATCCAGGTACCGCTGACCCTCCATGTCGGTCACCCAGGCTCCCTCACCGTGGTTGAGGACCACGGGGAGCGGATGGTAGTTGTGCGCCGCCCGCCGCTCGGTGAGCTCACGGTGCTGGGTGCTCGTCAAGGCACTCGTCATGGGCACAGTGTCGCCGTCGACTGCCATCCGCGCTCAACGGCCCGGAAACCCGCCGATGGTTCAGTGACGGGACCGCCGACTCGTCCGGCCCCCTGGGCGCGCAAGACGGCACGGCGTTGGTCGGCGTCGGCGGCCAGCCGGCCAAGTCCTTCCCACCGCAGGACTCCGCGCAGCATCACAGGCATGGTCTGGACGTCCCACGGCCCAGAACCAGGGTGCCGACGACGCCGCGGATACCTCACGGCGCGTCCAGCAGCCCAGTTCGGCGAGAACGCCGTGGGTGCCGCCGGCAGACCGGGAGCCTGCGGTCAGCTCCCGTCTTCGAGCCAAGGCGGGCTGAGTACGCCGGCGGCGATGCCGGCCATCTGCGCCGCGCCGGTCGCGCCAGGCTCGGGCAGGTCGAGCCGGACGAAGTCGCCGTACTGCTGCTCTTTGACCACCCGGACGAGCGGGTTGTGCAGCCAGCCCCCTGCCACTACGACAGACCGGTGTTCGCCCACCTCGGCGGACATCGTCGCCAGGATCCGCCCACCGCTCTCGCTGAGGTCCTCGACCGCCACCCGCCAAACGAGGGCGGGGTAGGCCTCGTCGTCGACGTCTTGCACGGTCAGCCCGTGGTAGCTCGCCGAGACCCGCATCCGCGTCACCGACCGGTCGGCGGCGAGTGCGCGCCGACCCAGTTCGATCCGCTCAGCCGGGGTCGGCGCCCCGACCAGGGCGCCGACGCGCTCCAACGAGATGCCGGTCGGCAGGCCGGCGAGCAGGCACAGATGGTCCGGGACAACACCCCAGCCTGTCGAGATGTTCAGCTGCGCCATCCGGTCGATGGCCCCCGCGTCGAGCGGCGCCCGGACGGTGCGCACCAGTGCCTCGGCGGTCCCGAGCGAGTCGAGCAGCGCACCGTCAACCGCCGCCCCGAGGGCGAACGCCGCGGTCTGGTGGTCGTGCCCCGCGACGGTGAGCACAGCCCCCCGGAGCTCCGGGGGTGCGGTGGCGCCGGCCCGACCGACCGGCTGACCGGCGGCGACGAGATCGCCGAGGAAGGACGTTCCGGCGTCGAGCAGAGCAAGGGCTGCGAGCCAGGGCGCTCGGCCTGGCACGTCGAACAGGCCGGTCCGACTGACCAAAGAGAGCTCGCTGACCTGGTCGCCGCCGAGGGCGTGCACCGCCCATTCCGGCACCGACAAGAACCGCACGGCGCGTCGGGTCTCGGGTACATGCCGGCGCAGCCAGAGCAGCTTCGGCAGGCTGGACACGGCGTCGATGGGGCGCCCGGCGGTGCGCCGGTAGGCCCGCTCACCGAGGCGGGCGCGAACCTCGTCGCAGTCACCGCGCGGATCGTGCCAGGCCAGCGCCGGCCCGAGCGGGGCACCGTGGCCGTCGAGCAGCACGCCCGTCTCGGCCATGCCGGTCATGCCGACGGCCAGCGCCGGCGCGCCCGCCTCGCGGGCGGCACCGGCGGCCGCCACGGCGGTCGCGTCGGCGAGCGCGGCGGGGTCGGCCTCGGCGTTGGCCCCGTGGTGGCGCCACGGGGTCGCCACCGCGTGCTCGCCGAGCACCCGGAGGTCCAGGTCGGTCGCGACCGCCTTGACCCGGGTAGTGCCGATGTCGACCCCGATCAGGACGCGGGTCACCGGGCGCCGGCCGCATCCTCGGGCCTCGGCGCCCGGCACACGACGTCCGCCCCCCGCATCTGCCAGCGACCGGCGGCCCCCGGGACCACGAACGCCGCGCCGCGATCCACGTCCAACGACGCCAGCAGAGTGGCGCTGTCCCGGCGCTCGACCAGGCTGAGGGCCAGGTGCCGGCGCGCGAAGGACTTGTCGGGGTGGCAGTGCACCGGAAGCAGCGGCGCCGTGTCGATCACGATGTCGCCTCCGCCCCTGACGGGTTGCGCACCGCCACCAGCAGCGCCGCAAC
>DASVED010000130.1:0-2804 GCA_036380775.1 Actinomycetes bacterium | reverse complement strand
GACGTGCACCTGGTCGGCAAGGACATCCTGCGCTTCCACGCGGTGATCTGGCCGGCCATGCTGATGGCCGCCGGAGTCGACCCGCCGCGTCAGGTCTTCGCCCACGGCTGGCTGCAGGTCGGCGGGCAGAAGATGAGCAAGGCCAAGGCAACGGCCATCCACCCCAGCGAGATCGTCGACACGTTCGGCTCCGACGCCTACCGCTACTACTTCCTGCGCGCTATCGCCTTCGGCTCCGACGGGTCCTTCTCCTGGGAGCACATGAGCGCGGTCTACACCTCCGAGCTGGCCAACGGGCTGGGCAACCTCGCCTCTCGGGTGACGTCGATGGTCGCGCGGTACTTCTCGGGATCCCTGCCCGAGCCGGGCGATGTCGGTCCGGCCGACGAGGCGTTGGCCGGCTCGCTGGCGGAGACGGTGGCCGCCGCCGAGCGGGCCATGGACAGGCTCGCGCTGCAGGACGCCGTCGCCGCCGTCGAGGGGTTCGTCGGCGCCGTCAACGGCTACGTGACCGAGCAGGAGCCGTGGAAGGTCGCCAAGGACGACTCCCCGCAGGGCCGGCTCCGGCTGGCGACGATCCTGTACACGGCTGCCGAGTCACTGCGCGCGGTGGCGGTTCTGCACGCGGCCGTGATGCCCAGGGCATCTCAGGCGCTGTGGGAGCGTCTCGGCGCCGCCGACCAGCTCGGCCCGTTGTCCGAGCAGTCGGTGGCCGAAGCGGGGACGTGGGGACGGCTGGCTCCCGGCGCCACGGTCCGCAAGGGTGACCCGCTGTTCCCCCGGCTGGAGCCGGACGCGCCGGCATGACGGGACCAGCCGAGCCCCCGCCGGCCGTCCCCGGCATCCCCGGGCCAGGTCCGAGCCGCCGGCGGGCGGCGACCGACGAGCGCACGGGCCGGCGACGGGACCGCAGCCGCCCGCCGCTCCCCGACCCGCTTCCCCACCCCGTGGTCGACAGCCACTGCCACCTCGACATCGCCGACGGCGATGACGACGACCACGTCGCGCTCGACGAGCTCCTGGGGGCCGCGGCCTCGGTGGGGGTGCCGCGGGTGGTGCAGATCGGCTGCGACCTGCCGGGCGCACGGTGGTCGGTCGCGCAGGTCGAGCGACATCCCGCGGTGGTGGCGGGGGTCTCCCTGCATCCCAACGAAGCCCCTCGGCTGGAGGCGGCGGGGCAGCTCGACGCGGCGCTGGCCGAGATCGCCGAGATCGCCGGGTCGTCGACGCGGGTGCGGGCAGTCGGCGAGACCGGCCTGGACTTCTTCCGCACGGGTCCGGAGGGCCGGGCCGCCCAGGAGCGCTCGTTCCGCACCCACATCCGCCTCGCGCACCAGCTGGCCAAGACGCTGGTGATCCACGACCGGGACGCCCACGACGACGTGCTGAGGGTCCTCGACGAGGAAGGCGTGCCTGACCGCACGGTCATGCACTGCTTCTCCGGCGACGCCGACTTCGCTGCCGCCTGCCTCGACCGGGGTGCGTACCTGAGCTTCGCGGGGACGGTGACCTTCGCCAACGCGGCCCCGCTGCGGACAGCGCTCGCGCGCACGCCGCTGGACCGCGTGCTCGTCGAGACCGACGCGCCCTACCTCACCCCGGTGCCCTTCCGTGGGCGGCCGAACGCGTCCTACCTCATTCCGTGCACCCTGCGCGTCATGGCCGACACCCTCGGTCACGACCTGGCCGAGGTGTGTGCCGCCATCGACGCCAACACTAATCTCGCCTTCGGCGGGTCCTGGTAGCGGCGGGTCGACACGGCTCTGATCCCCCTCCGGCCACGGCGGCCCCCGCCGTCCGGCGTGCCGCGAGGCATCCCTGTGTGACCTATGCCGCGTATGGCGCCACACGGATTCACTTCTGTCACACCAGCCCCACAGGTAACGTGGCTGCTCGGCTCAGTTTGGCCCACCGTGACCATCTCGTTATCGTCGCGGGCTGGCGCTGCCGGGACTTCCCGGGCTGGGCGCCGTGAGCACCTGGGCCGAGACGGCCCCTGCCCATCAGACCGCGCCCGACAAGAGCGCCGCGCGCCCACCCGCACCCCAGACACCGCAGGAGCACCGTGCAGAAGCGATCCCTGATCATCGCCATCAGCGTCCTCGTCGTCCTCGGCCTTGTCGCCGGGACGGTCGCCTACTCGACCATGCACAAGAGCGTCACGCTCTCGGTCGATGGCGAGGAGACCGAGCTGACGACGTTCAGCGACGACGTCGGCGAGGTGCTTGCCGAAGAGGGCGTCGACCTCTCGGAGCGCGACGTGGTCCAGCCCGCGGTCGACTCCTCGATCGACGACGGCACCAGGATCGCCGTCCGCCACGCCCGCAAGCTCACCCTCGCGGTCGACGGGGACAGGTCCTCGTACTGGGTCACTGCCACCAGCGTCGGTGACGCGCTCGACGAGATCGGCACCCGCTTCGCCGGCGCTGACCTGTCCGAGAGCCGCGGCAGCTACCTCGGTCGCAGTGGCCTCGAGCTGAAGGTCGTCACCCCGAAGAAGGTCACGCTGGTCAGCAAGAAGGGCAAGCGTCAACTGGTCACCACCGAGCCCACCGTCGGGGCCGTCGCGGACTCGGCAGGCATCAAGACCGACCGCGACGACGAGCTGACGCCGGCGGCTGACCGTAAGGTCCGCCCGGGGATGCGCATCGTGGCGACCGACGTCAACAAGCGGATGCGCACCGTCACCCAGACCGTGCCTTCCCAGACCACCGTGCGCTACTCCGACACCATGCTCGAGGGTCGCACCGACGTGAAGCGCCCCGGCCGCGACGGCAAGCAGCGTGTCACCATCCGCCGGGTCA
>DASVED010000129.1:0-2291 GCA_036380775.1 Actinomycetes bacterium | reverse complement strand
CCGGTGGCGGGGTCCGTCACGTCGAAGCGGCCGCCCTCCGACGCGGCCCGCCACGTGCCGCCGATGAACAGGTCAGTCGGCACCTTGGTCAGAAGCTCAGTAGGGGTTGGCAACGAACAGCTCCTCTG
Organism: Actinomycetes bacterium; assembly: GCA_036380775.1. GTDB lineage: Bacteria > Actinomycetota > Actinomycetes > JACCUZ01 > JACCUZ01 > DASVED01. The sequence goes on along the minus strand of DASVED010000129.1, from coordinate 2,163 downwards.
CGGGGAACAGGGTGATGACCCGGGGGCCGTCGCTGGTGACGACGACCTCCTCTTCGATCCTGGCAGCCGAGAACCCGTCGGTCGAGGGGCAGTAGGTCTCGAGGGCGAAGACCATGCCCTCCTTGAGCTCGATCGGGTTCTCCAGGGAGTTGAGGCGGCTGATGATCGGCCGCTCGTGCAGCGCCAGCCCGAGCCCGTGGCCGAACTGAAGCCCGAAGGCCGCCATCTCGTCCTCGAAGCCGAACTCGGTCGCCTTCGGCCACAGCCGTGCGATCTCGTCGGTGCCGACGCCTGGCTTCACCAGGCCGATCGCGGCGTCGATCCACTCACGGGCCTTGGTGTAGGCGTCGCGCTGCGCCGCGGTGCACCGGCCGACGGCAAAGGTCCGGTAGTAGCAGGTGCGGTAGCCCATGTAGGACTGGATGATGTCGAAGTAGACCTGGTCGCCCGGGCGGATCAGCCGGTCGGTGAAGTTGTGCGGGTGCGGGCTGCACCGCTCGCCGGACACCGCGTTGATGGCCTCGACGTCATCGGAGCCCATCTCGTAGAGCCGCTTGTTGGCGAGCGCGACGACCTCGTTCTCGCGGATGCCGGGCTTCAGCACGTCGACGATCGCCTGGTAGGTCCCGTCGACCATCGACGCGGCGGTCGACAGCAGCGCGATCTCGTCAGGCGACTTGATCTCGCGAGCGTTCAGCATCACCTGCTGGCAGTCGGCAACCGTCATGCCCTGCCGCTGCAGCTCGAACACCATCGGCAGCTCGGCGACGTCGACGCCGACCGGCATGTCGGCGACCCCGGCGTCCTCGAGCATCCCCTTGACCTCGCGGACCGCACGCTCGAAGAGACCGGCCTCCGGCGCGACCGAGCCGCGCAGGCCGAGCATGCCGGCGCGCGAGTTGTCCGGGTCGAGCCACGGAGCGTAGAGCTTGTGGTGCTTGGCGGCCGAGCCGAAGTCCCAGACCACCGGCTCCTGCCCGCGGATCAACAGCGCGTAGCGCGCCATCTTGTCGCGCGCCCACTCGCCGATCATCGTGCTCGTGATGTACCGGATGTTGTTGATGTCGAAGACCAGCACCGCGCCCAGGTCCGACGCCTCGAGCGCCTCACGGGTCCGGGCCAGCCGGTAGTCGCGCAGCCGGTTGAAGTCGATGCGCTCCTCGAAGTCGACCGCCATCCGGCCGGGGGCGGGGACCAGCTGGGGAACGGTGCTCACTGGTCTGGCTCCAGTCCGTCGTCGACGACCGCGTCCTCCGGCTTCAGCTCCACGCCCGAGAGAGCCGCCTGCTGATCGAGCAGGATCGCGAAGTCTTCCGACGTACGTCCCGAGCTGACTGTCCCCTGCACCAACGCGGCGGTCAGGGCCGAGACGGGCATCGGCACGTCGAGGTCGTGGGCCGCTGCCAGGCCGAGGTCGAAGTCCTTGCGCAGCAGCAGCGGGGTGAACGTCGGTGAGTAGTCGAGGTTGACGAACGCCGGGGTCTTGTATCGGGTGAACACCGAGCCCATGACGCTGTTGTTGAGGAACTCGAGGAAGGCCGCGCGCGGGACGCCGCCTTTCTCGGCCAGCAGGGTGATCTCGGCGAGGTTCTGCGTGACGACGCCGAGCATGAGGTTGTGGCAGATCTTGACCAGGCGGGCGACCTCGCCCTCGCCGACGTAGGTCGAGTGCTTCCCGATGTGGTCGAGCAGCGGGTGGACGCGGTCGAAGACCTCTTCCTTGCCGGAGCAGACCAGCGTGAGCTTGCCGGACCCGACGACCTTGGCGTTGCCGCTGACCGGCGCCGCGAGGAACTCGGTGCCGACCGCGGCGCAGGCCTCGCGCATCCCGGCCGACGTCTCGCTGGAGACCGTCGAGGTGTCGACGACGATCGCCGGACTGGTGTCCTGCGTCAGGAGGCCAGCCTCGCCGGTGAGGACCTGCTCGAGGTCCTTGTCCGAGCTGACCATGGTGAAGACGACGTCGCGGGAGACCAGGTCGGCGATCGAGTCGACGACAGTGGCACCGTGCTCGGCGAGCGGCTGCGCCTTGGAGCGCGTCCGGTTCCACACGTGCAGGTCGACGCCGGCCGTGGCCAGTCGGATGGCCATCGCGGCCCCCATGCGGCCGGTCCCGATCCAGCCGACAAGGGGCTGCGTGCTCACGTCGGTCATGCGGCTCCC
>DASVED010000128.1:0-3411 GCA_036380775.1 Actinomycetes bacterium | reverse complement strand
CGACGACCTGACCGGGCTCCCCAACAGGGTCCTGTTCCTGGACCGTCTCGAGCACGCGCTGCTTCGGGCCCGTCGCTCCGGCGCGACGCTCGCAGTCGTCTTCGTCGACGTCGACGAGTTCAAGCTGGTCAACGACACACTGGGTCACGAGCTGGGCGACGCACTGCTGCAGGAGGTGGCCGGTCGACTCGGACGAGCGGTCAGGGAATCCGACTCGGCGGCGCGGCTCGGAGGCGACGAGTTCGCCTTGCTCCTCGAGAACGTCGAGCCCGACGACGTCGTTGTCTGCGTCGAGCGCGTCCTCACCGTGCTGCGTGAACCGCTGACGATCGGCGGGCAACGGGTGCTGACCCGGGCCAGCATCGGGGTATCGGTGAACACCGCCGGGGACGAGCAGCCGGGGGGGCTGCTCCGGAAGGCCGACATGGCGATGTATCAGGCAAAGGCACAGGGCAAGGACCGCTTCGTGATGTACGAGGCCACCATGCAGGACCGGGTGCGCCGTCGGATGGAGCTCGAGCTGGACCTGCACCGAGCGCTCGAGCGAGGCGAGTTCGTCCTGTGGTACCAGCCGGTCGTGGCCCTCGGGAGCGAAGAGGTGACAGGAGTCGAGGCGCTCGTGCGGTGGCTCGACCCGCTGCGCGGCATGGTGCCGCCCGGGGAGTTCATCCCGCTCGCGGAGGAGACCGGGCTGATGGTCCCCCTCGGCAGGTGGATCCTGCAGGAGGCCTGCCGTCAGGCCGCCGCCTGGCGAGGGTCCCTCGCGGGCCTGGGCGACGTGTCGCTGTCGGTCAACATCTCTCCACGCCAGCTGCGCGACCCGGGCCTCGTGGGGGACGTGAGCCGGGCCCTCGACTCCGCCGGTCTCCCGGCCACCGCGCTCAAGCTCGAGCTGACGGAGAGCGCACTGATCACGGACACCGACGTCATCCTGGACCGTCTTGCGAAGCTGAAGGCGCTCGGGGTCGACCTGGCGATCGACGACTTCGGCACCGGGTACTCCTCGCTCGGTTACCTGCGCCGCTTCCCCGTCGACGAGCTGAAGATCGACAAGTCCTTCGTCGACGACCTCATCGCCAGCAGGTCCGGCGCGTCCCTGGCCGAGGTCGTCGTCACGCTCGCCGCGACGCTCGGCATGCGAACCGTCGCCGAGGGCGTCGAGACCCGTGAGCAGGCTGTGCTGCTCAGGGAGATGGGGTGCGCCGAGGCACAGGGGTTCTTGTTTCACCGGCCCATGCCCCCGGAGGACGTCGAGGCCGTGCTCCGATCGGGGTCGGCTTCAGCGGTCCGGGCGAGCCTGGTCATGCCGACGAGCCGCTGAGCAGCAGAGCTGCTGGCATTCCGCCAGTCAGACCGCCAGCCGGACGAGCGCGGCGGTCAGCGCTGCCACCAGGATCACGACGATGAACGGCGCCCGGAGCAGCAGCGCCACCAGAGCGGCGGCCACTCCCGCCAGCCGGGCGTCGAGCACCAGTGTCGTGCCCACGGCCAGCGTCTGGACCGCGGCCAGGGCGGCCAGCAGCGCCACCGGCAGCAGGTCGGACACCCGGGCGACCAGGGGGTGCTCGAGCAGCTTGAGGGGAGCGGACAGCCCGGCCAGCTTGAACAGGTAGCAGCCGATTGCGGTCACCAGCACGGCGGCCCAGGTCGCGCTCACCGCGGGTCCCCGTCCATGCCCCGCCGGTCCCCGTCCTCGCCTCGCCGGCGCAGGACGACCACGACGGGCACCAGAGCCGCGACCAGGACGGGCACGCCGGCGGGCACGAGAGGGACCGCGGCGGTGGCGACGAGGGCGGCGGCCACCGCGATCGACCAGGAGGTCCGGTCGCGCAGGCGCGGCAGCAGCAGGGCGAGGAATGCCGCCGGCGCCGCGGCGTCGAGCCCGAGGTCGCGGGGGTCACCGACGGACCGGCCGGCCAGCGCCCCGAGCAGGGTGGCCAGGTTCCACAGCACGAACACCGTGAGGCCGGTCGCCCAGAAGCCCAGGCGACCGGCGCGGTCACCCTGCTCCTCGGCGCTGAGCGCGACGGCGGTCGACTCGTCCATCACCAGCTGGGCGCCGGCGATCCGCTGCGCGCCGCGCACCCGCAGCAGCGGAGCGAGCCGGGCGCCGTAGAGCGCGTTGCGGGAGCCCAGGAGCACCGCCGACGCGGCGCCGGACAGCGCGCTGCCGCCACCACCGAGCACGCCCACGAGTGCGAACTGGGAACCGCCGGTGAACACGAGGACCGACATCGCGCAGGTCTGCGTCACGTCCAGGCCAGCGGCGACGCCCAGCGCACCGAACGACAGGCCGTACGCCGCTGTCGCCACCCCGACGCTGAGCGACCGGCGCAGCACCGGCCCTCGCACGTCCGGCCATGTGGAACGGTCGGTCACCGGCCGTCGTCGCCGATCCGGGTGCTCAGCCGGACCTGCCCGACCAGCACGTCGCCGTCGCCGCGGAGGTCCAGTGAGCGCGCTGCGCCGTCCGGCTCCCAGCCGGCCTTGCGCAGGAGGTCCTGCAGCGGCGCCTCCTGCTCGGTCACCCACACGTGGAGGTGGTCGAAGCCCGCGGCCCGCATGACGTCGGCCGCCGCGTTGACCAGCCGCGACCCGTGACCTGCGCCCACCCGCTCGGGGTCGACGCACAGCGCGTGCAGCTCGGCGTCCAGCGCCGGCTGCAGGTCGGGGTCCCCGGCCGGCGAGAGCGCCGCGAAGCCGACGACCCGCTCGCCCGAGAGCGCGGTGAGCACCCGGTGGTGCTGGGACGGCGGGCTGGTGACCGCGGCGCGCCAGGTCTCCTCCGCGCGGTCGGACCCGGCGGCGGCCAGGTCCTCGGCCGGGAGGAGCCCCGCGTACGTCCTGGACCACGCAGCGGCCTGAACCCGCGCGATGTCACCGGCGTCCGCTGGGACGGCGGGTCGGACGCTCGCGTCGGCCATCCCCCGATCCTCGCACCCGAGCGCCTACGATCGGGACGTGGCCGGTACCCCTCACGTCGACACCCAGTACGAGGACCTGCTGCGGCACGTCCTGGAGCACGGCAGCAGCCGGCCGGACCGCACCGGCACCGGCTCGCGCAGCGTGTTCGGCCACCAGATGCGCTTCGACCTCGAGCGCGGGTTCCCGCTGATCACGACCAAGCGGGTGCACTTCCGGTCCATCGCCTACGAGCTGCTGTGGTTCCTGCGCGGCGACCGCAACGTCGGCTGGCTGCGCGAGCACGGCGTGACGATCTGGGACGAGTGGGCCGCCCCGGACGGCGACCTCGGCCCGGTCTACGGCGTCCAGTGGCGGTCCTGGCCGACGCCGGACGGCGGCCACGTCGACCAGATCAGCGGCGTGCTCGAGCAGCTGCGCACCGACCCGACGTCGCGCCGGATGGTCGTCTCGGCGTGGAACGTCGGCGAGATCCCGCAGATGGCGCTG
>DASVED010000127.1:0-7824 GCA_036380775.1 Actinomycetes bacterium | reverse complement strand
TGGGCTACGACACCTTCATGGAGTCCGTGGGGGCACTGGTGATGGGCGCCACCACGTACCTGTGGATCCTGGAGCACGACGTCGGCGACGACCGGCCCTGGCGCTACGACGTCCCGTGCTGGGTCTTCACCCACCGCGACCTGCCGCTCGTCGCGGGCGGCGACATCCGCTTCGTGCGCGGCCCGGTGGCGCCGGTGCACCAGGAGATCGCCGCGGCCGCGGCCGGTCGCAACGTGTGGGTCGTCGGCGGTGGGGACCTGGCCGGGCAGTTCGCGGACGCGAAGTTGCTGGACGAGGTGTGGGTCCAGTACGCCCCCGTCGCGCTGGGGTCCGGTGCCCCGTTGCTGCCCCGCCGGGTCGAGCTGCGTCTGGAAGAGGTCGCCCGCAACGCCGACTTCGCCTGTGCCCGCTACAGCCTGGCTCGGTAGCGCCGGAGGCAATCAGTGCCTCGCCGTTGGCTGTCAGCCCTCCGAGGGCTGCTCGATCAGCTGTGCCACGTACAACGCCTCGCCGAGCTGCTCGAGCAGCCCCTGCTGCGTCTCCAGGTAGTCGATGTGGTGTTCCTCGTCCGCGAGGATGTCCTCGAACAGGCGGGCGGAGGTGATGTCGCCGACCTTGCGCATGTGCGCAGCACCCTCCCGGAGCCGGCTCACCGCGGCGACCTCGATCTCCATGTCCGCGGCGAACATCTCGGCCAGGCTCTGCCCGATCGTGAGCGGATGGAGCCGCTGGTAGTTCGGCAGGCCTTCGAGGAAGAGGATGCGGTCGGTGAGCACCTCGGCGTGGCGCATCTCGTCGATCGACTCGCGCCGGGTGTAGGCGGCGAGCTTCGGGTAGCCCCAGTTCTCCTGCATCTTGGCGTGCAGGAAATATTGGTTGATCGCCGTGAGCTCGGCCGTCAACTGGTCGTTGAGGTATTGGATGACCTTTTTGTCACCGCGCATCGGTTGCCGCCTTCGGTAGGAGGTCGAGGCTCGGACGGTCAGCCGACCCGGCGCAGCAGCGGCTGCCCATGGTCAGGCTCCACGCTGGTGATGATGGCGCAGATGCGGTCCAGACACGAGCCGCAGCCGGTCCCGGCGCCGCACGCCTCACCGACGGCGGCCTCCGTCGTCGCGCCGGCCGCAACGACCGCCGCGACCTCGCTGGAGGTCACGGCATGGCAGATGCAGGCGTACACGCGGACCTCCGACCGATGTAGACGACGTGGTTAGGCGAGCCTTACCTTAGCGGCATGGCTCGTGGGACGTCATCGCCGGCCCGCGGACTGGCGTCCAGCGGCGGGTCAGCCTCGCGTCCGCTCTGGCGTTGTGCGCGTCGGGTGTGCACACCGTCGTGGTGGTGGCCGACCCGGTCGATGTGTAGATCGTGGCCTAGGCGTTCGCCTCGATAAGCGTGCGAATCTTCTCGAATCCGTCCGTCCAGCCGCTGCGGTGAAGGGCCAGTCGTTCCTCGGTCGCGAACTCCCCCTGAGAGAGCGACGCCTGGGTGGCGACGCCGACGGTGTCGAGGACCAGCGTGACGACGGTCTCCCGGTCGTCCGGGGCCGGTTCCTCCCAGCGGAAGGTGTACACGAGGCGGCCCGGTGGGTCGACGGCGAGGAACTGGCCTGAGAGGTGGAACAGGTCGGCGTCCGGGGGCTGCATGGTGAAGCGGTAGCCGCCGCCCACGCGGAGGTCGAGCTCGATCTCGGTTGTCGTGAACCCGTGTGGACCCCACCATCTCGCCAGCTCGGCCGGCTCGGTCAGCATCGCGAAGATCCGCTCGCGCGGCGCGTCGAGGACGCAGCTCATCTCGAGGACCAGCCCGCCGGGTCGCCCGTCCATGCGCCTGACCTTGCCACTAGGCAAGCGCCGGACACGGGAAGCCCCGCCCGGTCGGAACCGGGCGGGACCTCGTCGGCCGTGTGGCGGTGCCGGTCATTCAGCGCCCGGCCGCCGGCCGGGTCAGCAGGCGACCACCCTGGCGTCGAAGCCGTAGTCGGTCACCGCTGGGTCGGTCACCAGCTGCACCGAGATGGAACCGGAGGAGCATGGTGAGCTCACCGTTCGACGGAACACACCGGTGTAGGTGGCGATGGTGTTGTCAGCGCCGTCCTTCACGTAGACGTAGTCGAAGTTCTTCTCCAGAGCGAGCCTGTCGAAGACCACCTTGTACGACGTGGCTGGGTCGCCGGTGAAGGTCCACGTGCAGTCACCCATGTTCCCGTACGGGTGCGGTGTCGAGAACACGACGCCAAGGGCCACACTGCCGCCCTCACACGGCGGAGGGGGCGGCGTCCCAGGCGTGCACCCGCCGACCACACCCACGGCGGTCCACGCGTCGCTGACGTCGGCGCTGTTCTTGCCAGCGACACTCATGGTTGCGTTGCGCGCGTCGCAGAAGTTCGCGAACTCCGGCAAGCTCGTGAAGCCGGCGTAGAAGATGTCCGCTGCTCTGGCCAGACCGAGCCCGGCGACAGTTGTGTCGCAGTTCGCAGTGTGCACGTGGCCCTCTGGGTTCACGGTGCAGCCGGCGTTCTGCCCGCCTTCCACGGCCAGGTAGTACGCGTGGTTCGCGATGCCGCTGTTGCTGTGCACGCCGCCGCTGTCCGCCGAGCCCGTGTAACGCTCGGCGTAGTGGTCGGGGTCGGCGTCCTCGGAGGGGTCGGCCATGTTGCGGAAGCCGGCCTCCCGGTCGTCGTAGATCGAGATGTCCTCGGCCACCAGCCAGTCGGGCTCGAACTCCGAGCTCTCCAGGCCGCCCGCGGCAAAGTGCTCGGCCGTGGCTCCCATCATGTCGCTGAACGCCTCGTTGAGGGCGCCGGACTCGTTCTCGTAGATCAGCCCCGAGGTGAACTCGGTCACGCCGTGGGTTATCTCGTGGCTCACCACGTCCAACGAACCGGAGAAGGGCACGAAGTCGATCTGGTCCCCGTCGCCGTAGGTGACCTGCGCGCCGTTCCAGAACGCGTTGTTGTAACGAGCCCCGTAGTGCACCGTCGAGACCGTCGGCATGCCCTCACCGTCCAGGCCGTCCCGCCCGAACGTGGACAGGTAGAACTGGTCGGTGACGTCCGCGTAGTAGTGCGCGTCGACACCCGCCGGCTGGCTCGGGCTGTTGTTACGCACCGTCTGCAGGTCCCAGATGTCGTCGGCGTCGGTCATCAGCACCCCGGGCAGGGCGCCACCGTTGCGAGCGTCGTAGGTGCTCTGCCGACCGTCGGCGGAGACGAGCTTGAAGGCGCCTGGGGCGCCCGTCGTGTCGATCGTCTTGGTGTCCCCCTTGACCCCGATGCCGGTGCCGTGGGCCAGGATGTCGAGGTTCTTGCGGACGGTGCCGCTTCCAGCGTCCACCCAGGTCAGGACCCGACTGTCGGCTCGACGCGTCTCAACCTGCCAGAAGGTGCGACCGGTCGCCGGGTTGATGCGCAGCTCGGTGTCGCGCTGCCCTGCCCCGTTGCGAGCCCGGGCCGTGGCGCGCGCCTCACCAGCAGTCACGTTCTTGTCGTTCTTCGCCCGCAGACCGGGGAAGTAGGCGCCGATCACAGCCTCAGCCGTGCCGCTGCGGTCCCGCAGCACGGTGACCTGACCGCCGAAGACGGTCGCCCCGGAGGCCACCTGCTGGTACCGGGTCTGCCGCGAACCGTCGGCGAGCGTCGCCGACCAGGACTCGCGCATGTCCGCGGGGACCTGATAGGCCGCGGCCTCCGACCCGGTCAGGGTGAACGAGCCACCACGAGCAGGTGAGCCTGCGGCGGCGTGCTGTGCGGTGTCGTCGGCGACGGCACCGGGCCCGGACACACCGGCCAGGCCGGTGGTCGCGAGGGCGCCGGCGAGGCCGGCGACGAGGAGTTGACGCCTCATGGTGCTCCTGGGAGATGGATGGACAGATATGACCGTTGCGGGACGTTACCTGCGGATTTTGGATGTGACCAGGGGGTGCACCCCTTGCTTTCTGGTGACACATGTGAGCCGTCAGGTCGCCGCGCCCGCCGCCGGCTGCCGTCCGGCCGAGTCCAGGGCATCCATGGCCCGGTAGATGCGACGCTCCGAGACGGGGTACGGCGTGCCGAGCTGTTGCGCGAAGACGTTCACCCGCAGCTCCTCGAGCATCCAGCGAACGGCGCGCACCTCGGGGTCGCCCCGCCGCTCCGGGCGGAGACCGGTGAGCCAGCCGGCGTGCTCCCGCTCGACCTGCTCGACGCGGGCCAGCCGCTCGCGGTCCCGGCCCGGTGAGGTGAGCGCATCCAGGCGGCGCTGCACCGCGGTCAGGTAGCGGACCAGGTCCGGCAGCCGGCCGGCACCGGACTCGGTCACGAAGCCGGGGTGCACCAGCCGTGCCACCTGTGCCCGGATGTCGAGCCAGGCCGGCAGGACGGCCGGGCCGGCGGTCCCGGACACCCGGACCGACACGTCGTGCGCGGCGGTGAGGATCGCGGCCACCGTTCGCACGGCGACGTACGTCGCATCGGGCAGCTCGCTGCGAACCGTCGCCTTCAGCAGCTCGAAGCCCTCGGCGTCGGCCGGCGGCCCACCATGGCGTTCGATGAGCGAGTCCACGGCGGCCGTCAGGCAGTCGTCGAGCAGCGCCGGCACCGAGCCGTGCGGGTTGTGTCCCAGCGCCAGCTTGCTCGGGTTGTCGAGCCGCCCCACGACGCCCTTGAGCGGGGAGGGCACCGTGAGGGCGAGCAGTCGCCGGACACCGGCGTGCGTGGCACGGACGGCCTCCCGCTCCGAGCCGAGCACCCGCAGTGCGACGGTCGCACCTTCGTCGACCAGGGCGGGGAACCCCTGCACGCTGCGCCCGTCCACGTCTCTGGAGAACGTCGCAGGCAGGTCGCCGAAGGACCACGAGGTGAGCCCGGTCCGCTCGACGTCCGCGGCAGCCGCGGCCACCGTGCGCCGCACCGTCGGCGCCAGCCGGTCCTGTAGGACCTGCAGGTCCTTCCCCTCAGCGAGCACCGCTCCGTCCGCGCCCTCGACGCGGAACGTCATCCGCAGGTGGTCGTGGACCTTCGCCACGTCCCAGGCGTCGTGCGGGACGCTCACCCCTGTGGCCTCGAGCAGCCGGCGCGCAAGTGCGTCCACGAACGGCTCAGCGGCCGGCTCGGCCCCGATGGCGGCCAGCGCCGCCGCGGCTGTGTCGGGCACCGGCACGAAGCTGCGGCGCAGCGCCTTGGGCAGCGAGCGCAGCAGTGCTGTCGCGAGATCCTCTCGCAGGCCGGGGACCTGCCAGTCAAACCCGTCGGCCGACACCCGGTTCAGCACGCTGAGAGGCACGTGCACCGTGACGCCGTCGGCCTCCGTGCCTGGCTCGAACTGGTAGCTGAGGGCCAGCTCGAGGTCCTCCTGGCGCCAGGTGTCGGGGTAGTCCCGCGTGTCGATCAGCGCGGCCTCGTCGCGCAGCAGCATCGCCGGGTCGAAGGTCAGCAGGTCCGGGGTCTGGCGGCGCGCCGTCTTCCACCACGCGTCGAAGTGCCGGGCCGAGACGACGTCGGCCGGGACCCGGCGGTCGTAGAACTCGACCAACGTCCCGTCGTCGACGAGGATGTCCCGGCGCCGCGACCGGTGCTCGAGCTCCTCGACGTCCTCGCGCAGCGCCTGGTTGTCGTGGAAGAAGCGGTGATGTGTGCGCCACTCGCCCTGCACGAGGGCGTGCCGGACGAACAGGTCCCGTGACAGCTCCGGATCTATCCCGCCGTACGCCACCCGTCGGTTCGCGACCAGCGGCACACCGTAGAGAGTGACCTTCTCGTACGCCATCACGGCGCCGTGCTTCGCCGACCAGTGCGGCTCGCTGTAGGACCTTCGCAGGAGGTGCCCCGCCAGGTCCTCCACCCACTCCGGCTCGATCCGACCGAGGTCCCGCCCCCAGAGGCGGGAGGTCTCGACCAGCTCTCCGGCCATCACCCAGCGGGGCGGCTTCTTGAACAGTGCCGAGCCGGGCCAGGGGGCGAACCGCGCGCCGCGCGCTCCGGCGTACTCCCGCTTCTCCGGGTCCCAGAGGCCGATGTGTGACAACAGGCCGGCGAGCAGGGAGACGTGCACCGGCTTGGGGTCGTCGCCCGGCGCACCGACCTCGCCGGTCGTGGAGAGGCCGAGCGAGCGGGCGACCCGGCGCAGCTGGCCGACCAGGTCCTGCCACTCCCGGATGCGCAGGTAGTGCAGGAACTCGGTGCGGCACATGCGGCGGAACGCGTTGCCGGACAGGGCCTTCTGCTGCTCCTGGAGGTGCACCCACAGGTTGCGGTAGGCGAGGAAGTCCGACCGGTCGTCGGCGAATCGCCGGTGCATCGTGTCCGCGGCCTGCTGGTGGTCCGCGGGCCGCTCGCGCGGGTCTTGGATCGACAGCGCAGCGGTGATCACGAGCCCGTCCGCCAGGCAGCCGTTGCGGTCGGCCTCGATCAGCATCCGCCCCAGCCGCGGGTCGAGGGGCAGCGCTGCCAACGTACGGCCGAGTGGGGTGAGGCGCGTGCGCGCGTCCTGCTGCCCTGGGTGGAATGCTCCGAGCTCCTCGAGCAGGGCGACGCCGTCCTTCACCTGGCGGCGGTCGGGCGGCTCGAGGAACGGGAAGGCGGCGATGTCGCCGAGGCCCAGTGCGGTCATCGAGAGGATGACCGACGCGAGGTTAGTGCGCAGGATCTCGGGGTCGGTGAACTCCGGGCGCGACAGGAAGTCGTCCTCGGAGTAGAGCCGGATGCAGATGCCGTCCGACGTGCGACCGCACCGGCCGGCCCGCTGGTTGGCGCTGGCCCGGCTGACTCGCTCGATCGGCAGCCGTTGCACCTTCAGCCGGTGGCTGTAGCGCGAGATGCGTGCGGTGCCGGGGTCGACGACGTACCTGATGCCCGGGACCGTCAGCGAGGTCTCGGCCACGTTCGTCGCAAGGACGATGCGGCGGCCGGGATGCGGCGCGAAGACGCGGTGCTGCTCGGCGGCCGACAGGCGGGCGTAGAGGGGTAGGACCTCGACCGGTTCCCGCCAACCTTTGGTGTGGGACCGCAGCGCGTCAGCCGTGTCGCGGATCTCGCGCTCCCCCGAGAGGAACACCAGGATGTCGTTGCCAGCGGTTCCACGTGTCTCGGCGCACAGCTCGTCGACGGCGCGCAGGATCGCCGACACCTGGTCCTCGTCCTCGTCCTCGGCGTCCGGCCGGGCCGGGTCGACCACCGGCCGGTACCGAACGTCGACCGGGTAGGTGCGCCCTGACACCTCGACCACCGGCGCCCCGCCGAAGTGCGCGGCGAACCGCTCGGTGTCGATGGTCGCGGAGGTGATGACCACCTTCAGGTCCGGTCGCCGGGGGAGCAGGGAGGCGACGTAGCCGAGCAGGAAGTCGATGTTCAGGCTGCGCTCGTGCGCCTCGTCGATGATGAGGGTGTCGTAGCGCGACAGGTCGCGGTCCCGCTGGATCTCGGCGAGCAGCACACCGTCGGTCATCAGCCGGACCATCGTGGCGTCGCCGACCCGGTCGGTGAAGCGGACCGTGTAGCCGATCGCACCCCCGAGGGGGACGGCCAGCTCCTCCGCGATGCGTTCGGCGACCGACCGCGCGGCGATCCGCCGGGGCTGGGTGTGCCCGATCAGCCCGTCCACGCCGCGACCCAGCTCGAGGCAGATCTTCGGCAGCTGGGTCGTCTTGCCGGACCCGGTCTCGCCGGCGACGACGACGACCTGGTGGTCACGGATCGCCTCGGCGATCTCGTCCTTGCGCTGCGCGACCGGGAGGTCGGGCGGGTACCTGATGACCGGGCGGCTCGCCAGACGCGCCTGGGCGCGCCGGGCCGCCTCCTCCGGGGGGCGTGATGTGCGGTTCGGCATGGAGTTGTCAGCCTATGTGGGC
>DASVED010000126.1:0-2757 GCA_036380775.1 Actinomycetes bacterium | reverse complement strand
GATACCGGCCAGGTCGATCCGGTCATTCACTTCCGACACGCCCATCACCCCAGTCACAACAGCTACGTCAAACGTTCTCATCGGCGCCGTCACGAGCCTACCTAACACGGCATGACCGAGAAGTTGACCGCGCAGACATGAGACTTTATGACTTCGAGTGTCACATCCCTTGACTTGAGGAGTCATCATGCGCCGCATCGCGTCCGTCGTCGCCGTCCCGGCCTTGGTCGTCGCCCTGCTCGTGGGCGGGTCCGCCGCCGCCTCCGCGGCCGGCACTCGTCGTGGATGCGCTGCCCCGCCTGCCGTCGCCGGACGTGGGTCCGGCTCGGCCTGCGTCTCTGACGGCGACGAGCCGACGAGCCGGCCAGCCGGGGCCGGGCCTTCCCCCGCGAGGCCCGGACCCGGCCGCGCTGCGTCCACCCGGCGTCAGCAGCAGGTCGGCGGGTGGCGCAGCGCCTTGCCGCCGTCGGCGGCGGACGCCGCGGCTTGCCCCCCCACGAGGAGGGTGACGACCAGTGCCGGGACGGCGACGGCGGACACGATACGGCGCATGATGACTCCTTGGGTCATGAGGTGTGACACTCGGAGTCATAAAGTCTCATACCTGTGCGGTCAACTTCTCGGTCAAGACCTGTTAGGTAGTCTCGTGACCGCGCCGATGAGACTGGTTGGGATGCATTCGCTGTGACTGGGGTGATGGGCGTGTCGGAAGGGAATGACCGGATCCACCCGGGCGGTGTCCCGGCGCGCCTGCGTGAGGCACGGCGGGCGGCCGGGCTGTCCCAGGCCGAGGCCGGCGGGGGCGACCTCTCGGCGAGCTACGTGTCCCTGCTGGAGTCGGGGCGGCGCAACCCGACACCCGCGGCACTGGCGGTGCTGGCCCGCCAGCTCGGCTGCAGCGTCGAGCACCTCACCCACGGCCACGACCCGGCCCGCCTGGACCGGGCGCGGCTGACCCTGGACTACGCGGAGCTCGCCCTGCGCAACGGTGAGCCCGCCGACGCCATGACCCAGCTCGCCACCCTCGACGTCGGGGAGGGGACGCTCGGACCGGAGGAGGAGTGGCGGCGCCGGCGGGCTCACGCCCGGGCGCTGGAAGGTCTTGGCCGGCTCGAGGAGGCCGTCCGCGAGATCGAGTCCATGCGCCGGGACGCGGAGGCCGGGCACCGCTTCGACGAGCACCTTCGCCTCACCGTCGACGCGGTGCGCTGCTACAAGGAGGCCGGTGACGTCGCCTACGCGCTGGACGTGGGGGAGGCCGCCCTGTCCCGGGTGCGGAGCTGGGGGCTGGCCGGTGGCGAGCTGCACGCGGAGCTCGGCTCCTCCGTCCTCGGCGCCTACTACGAGCGGGGCGACCTGGTCCGCGCCCAGAACATGGCGCGCGAGGTCCTGGAGGCGCTGGGACCGGACGGGTCCGTCCGCGGCCGGGCCGCCGTGCACTGGAACGCCAGCCTGGTGGCGGAGCAGCGGGACGACCTGCCCGGCGCGCTGCAGCTCGCCGAGCGAGCCCTGGCGGTCTACGCCGAGGGTGACGACGCCCGCGCCCTCGCGCGGCTCCGGGTCGCGTACGGCTGGCTGCTGCTGCGCTGCCTGCCGCCGAAGCCGGCGGAGGCACGCGCCGAGCTGCTCGCCAGCCGCGCCGCTCTGGTGGACGTCGGCACCGAGGTCGACCTGGCCTACTGCGAGACCGAGCTGGCCAGGTGCGAGCTGCTCCTGGGCGACCCGGCGCGCGCGCTGGAGCTGGCCGAGACGACCTTGGACCGGCTCGGGGACGCGCCGCGGCTGGAGCAGGCCCATACCACGCTGGTCCGGGCCCGAGCGCTGCTCGCCCTGGGCCGGCAGGCCGAGGCGGTCGCGACCTACCGGGCGGCCGCGGCCACGCTCGCCGGGCTCGACCTCTCGCGCCACGCGGCCGCCGCCTGGCGGGAGCTGGCGGACGCGTTCGCCCAGCTCGGCCTGCTCGAGGACGCGGCGCTGGCCTACGCCCAGGCGCTCACGGACGCGGGTGTCCGGGCCGCCCCCGACGTCTCGTACGGCGACGCGCGCACCGAGGTCCCCGGGGGGACTGCCGACCGGGTGGAGACCTAGCCGCCGTGGACGACCTGTCCGCCGCGCTGGCCGTGGCCTTCGAACGTGGCGACCTGCGGGTCGCCGCGCAGCCCATCGTGTCGATGACCGACGGGGCGCTGCACGGTGTCGAGGTGCTGCTGCGCTGGCCGGGCGGGCCGGGGCCGGACGTGTTCGTCCCGCTGGCCGAGCAGTCCGGGCTGATCCTCCCGATCGGGCGGTGGGTGCTGTCCCGCGCCGTCGAGGTCGCGGCGGACCTGCTCACGACCTTCGGCCGGGCGATCCCGGTCTCGGTCAACGTCTCGGCGCGTCAGCTGCAGGACGCGACCTTCGTCGAGCACGTCGCGGCCGAGCTGACCCGTGCCGCGCTGCCCGGGTCCTCGATCGCGCTGGAGCTCACCGAGACGGCCGCGGTGGTGGACGCCGACCGGGCCGCCGAGGTTCTGGGCCAGCTGCGCCGGCTGGGCTGCACCGTCGGCCTGGACGACTTCGGCACCGGCTGGTCGACGCTGTCCCTCGTGGCGCGGTTGCCGCTGACCTTCATCAAGCTGGACCGGTCCTTCGTGGCGGCGCTCACCAGCGAGAGCGGCACGACCGTCGCCCGCGCGGTGCTCAACCTCGGGCGTGACCTGCACCTCGACGTCGTCGCCGAGGGTGTCGAGACGCTGGAGCAGGCGGCGTTGCTGCAGG
>DASVED010000125.1:0-4421 GCA_036380775.1 Actinomycetes bacterium | reverse complement strand
GCGCCGTCGCGGTCGGCCTTGTTGACGACGTACACGTCGCCCACCTCGAGGATGCCGGCCTTGGCGGCCTGGATCGCGTCGCCCATGCCCGGAGCCAGCAGGACCACCGTCGTGTCGGCGAGCCCCGCCACCTCGACCTCGGACTGCCCGACCCCGACCGTCTCCACGAGCACCACGTCGCACCCCGCCGCGTCGAGGACGCGCAGCGCCTGCGGCGTCGACCACGACAGGCCGCCGAGGTGGCCGCGGCTGGCCATGGAGCGGATGTAGACGTCACGGTCGAGCGCATGCTCCTGCATCCGGACCCGGTCGCCGAGCAGGGCACCCCCGGAGAAGGGTGACGACGGGTCGACGGCGAGGACGCCCACCCGCTTGCCGAGCGCGCGGAAGGCACCGACGAGGGCGCTGGTCGCGGTCGACTTCCCCACACCAGGGGCGCCGGTGAGGCCGATCACGGAGGCGTTGCCGCCGTACGGCACGAGCGCCTCCATCGCCTCCCGCAGCGACGGGGACGCGTCCTCGACCAGCGAGATCAGGCGGGCGACCGAGCGGGCGTCACCGTCACGGGCCCGGCTGACCAGCTCGCCGACACCGACCGACCGCGACGCGGCCATCCGGCTCAGGCGGCCGACGACGGGACCCGCACCACCAGCGCGTCGCCCTGGCCGCCGCCGCCGCACAGCGCAGCCGCCCCCACCCCGCCGCCGCGTCGCCGGAGCTCGAGCGCCAGCGTCAGGACCAACCGCGCGCCGCTCATGCCGATCGGATGCCCCATGGCGATGGCGCCGCCGTTGACGTTGACCATGTCGCTGTCCAGGCCGAGCTCGCGCATCGACTGGATGCCCACCGACGCGAACGCCTCGTTGATCTCGACCAGGTCGAGGTCCTCGACGGCCAGCGACTCCTTCGCGAGGGCGGCCTTGATCGCGTTGGCCGGCTGGGACTGCAGGCTGGCGTCGGGTCCTGCGACCACACCGTGGGCGCCGATCTCCGCCAGCCAGGTCAGCCCGAGCTCGTCCGCCTTCGCCCGGCTCATCACGACGACCGCCGCACCACCGTCGGAGATCTGCGAGGACGAGCCCGCGGTGATCGTGCCGTCCGCCGCGAACGCGGGGCGCAGCTTGGCGAGCAGGTCCGCCGTCGTGTCGGCGCGCACACCCTCGTCGGTCGAGAAGACGAGCGGGTCGCCCTTCCGCTGCGGGATCTCGACGGGGACGATCTCGTCGTCCAGCAGTCCGTTCTTGGCGGCGTGGGCTGCCCGCTGGTGGGACAGCGCGGAGAACGCGTCCTGGTCCTCGCGCGTGATGCCGAGCCGGGCGTTGTAGCGCTCGGTCGACTCTCCCATCGCGCACTCGTCGAAGGCGCAGTACAGGCCGTCGTGCGCCATGGCGTCGAGCATCTGCACCGAGCCGTACTTGTAGCCGGACCGGCTCTTGGGCAGCAGGTGCGGGGCCTGGGTCATCGACTCCATCCCCCCGGCGACGATGATCTCGAACTCGCCGGCCCGGATCAGCTGGTCCGCGAGGGCGATGGCGTCCAGTCCCGACAGGCACACCTTGTTGATGGTCAGTCCGGGGACGGTCATCGGGATGCCGGCCTTGACGGCGGCCTGACGGGCGGTGATCTGACCGGCTCCCGCCTGCAGCACCTGGCCCATGATCACGTACTCGACCTGGTCGGGCGCGACACCGGCCTTCTCCAGAGCACCCTTGATGGCGAACCCGCCGAGGTCGGCGCCGGAGAAGTCCTTGAGCGAGCCCAGCAGGCGCCCCATGGGCGTGCGTGCCCCCGCGACGATGACCGAACCAGCCATGACGGCAACCTCCCACGACGACGACCTGCCGGGAGACCCGGCCGGAAACGCTGTCACGATAGCCGCATGCTCAACCGCATCGACCACGTCGGTCTCGCCGTGCGCGACCTGGACGCCGCGATCGCGTTCTACGCCTCCGCCTTCGACGTGCGGGCCGTGCACGAGGAGGTCAACGAGGAGCAGGGCGTGCGCGAGGCGATGCTCGCCGTCGGCGACTCGGGCACGTGCATCCAGCTGCTCGCGCCGCTGCGGCCGGACTCGCCGATCGCTCGCTTCCTGGACCGCAACGGCGAGGGGGTGCAGCAGGTGGCCTACACGGTCGACGACGTCGCCGCGGTCTCGGCGACCCTCCGCGAGCGCGGGCTCCGGCTGCTCTACGACGAGCCGAAGAGGGGTACGGCGGGATCGCTGGTGAACTTCGTCCACCCGAAGGACGCGATGGGTGTCCTGATCGAGCTCGTCCAGCTCCCGACAGGCGACGGCGGGACGTAACGTCGGGACATGGCTGATCTCGTGCGTCCCCGCAACGGCAAGATGATCGCCGGCGTCTGCGCCGGGCTGGCTCGTCGGTTCGGGTGGTCACCGACCACCGTCCGCCTGCTGTTCGTCCTGTCCTGCCTGCTGCCCGGCCCGCAGGTCCTCGTCTACCTGGTGCTCTGGGTGGTGATGCCCAAGGAGAGCTGAGGCCCCGGCGTACCGCTGATGGTTACCCGCCAGTAGCATCCTGGGCCACCACCCGGGCTCCGGAGGCAGCGATGAAGGACATCCTCGAGGCGATCCTGGCCGGTGACTCCGGCCCCGCGGACTTCGCGGACCTGCCGGTGCCCGACCACTACCGCGGCGTCACGGTCCACCAGGACGAGGTCGAGATGTTCGACGGCCTGGCCAGCCGGGACAAGGATCCTCGGCGCTCGCTGCACGTCGAGGAGGTCCCGACGCCCGAGCTCGGCCCGGGCGAGGCGATCGTCGCCGTGATGGCCAGCGCCATCAACTACAACACCGTGTGGTCCTCCATCTTCGAGCCGGTCTCGACGTTCTCGTTCCTGCACCGCTACGGACGGCTGTCCCCCCTGTCGAAGCGGCACGACCTGCCCTACCACGTGGTCGGGTCCGACCTGGCCGGAGTGGTGCTGCGCACCGGGCCCGGAGTCCACGCCTGGGCGCCGGGCGACGAGGTCGTCGCGCACTGCCTCTCGGTCGAGCTCGAGTCACCGGACGGGCACAACGACACGATGCTCGACCCTGAGCAGCGGATCTGGGGCTTCGAGACCAACTTCGGCGGACTGGCGGAGCTGGCCCTGGTGAAGTCCAACCAGCTGATGCCCAAGCCGGCGCACCTCACCTGGGAAGAGGCGGCCTGCCCGGGGCTGGTCAACTCCACGGCGTACCGCCAGCTCGTCTCCCGCAACGGCGCCGGGATGAAGCAGGGTGACGTCGTGCTCATCTGGGGGGCCAGTGGCGGGCTCGGGTCCTACGCGACGCAGCTCGCACTGGGCGGCGGCGCGACGCCGGTCTGCGTCGTGTCGAGCCCGGAGAAGGCATCCATCGCCCGCAGCATGGGTGCCGAGCTGATCATCGACCGCTCTGCGGAGGACTACCGGTTCTGGCGGGACGAGCACACCCAGGACCCCCAGGAGTGGCAGCGGCTCGGCAAGCGGATCCGCGAGCTGACCGGCGGGGACGACGTCGACATCGTCTTCGAGCACCCGGGGCGGGAGACCTTCGGTGCGAGCGTCTACGTCGCGCGCAAGGGCGGCACGATCGTCACCTGCGCCTCCACCAGCGGCTTCATGCACGAGTACGACAACCGCTACCTCTGGATGAGCCTCAAGCGGATCATCGGGTCGCACTTCGCCAACTACCGCGAAGCGTGGGAGGCGAACCGGCTCGTCCAGCGCGGGAAGGTCCACCCGACACTGTCGCGCAGCTACCCCATGGCCGACGTCGGGCAGGCCGCGTACGACGTGCACCGCAACCTGCACCAGGGCAAGGTGGGCGTGCTCTGCCTCGCCCCGGAGGAGGGCCTCGGCGTCCGGGACGCCGGGCTGCGAGCCCGGCACGAGTCAGCGATCAACCGCTTCCGCGACATGTGACGCACGGATGCGACACGGATGCGATATCGATGCGACATGGATCGTCAAGGGCAGGTCACGGCCCGGCCGCCGGGTCTGACAGGGCCGGGCCCGGTCTGACACGATGCCGTCCATGGAGCACGACTCCTCGACGACGGCTGACGAGCCGGTGGCCGAGCGCGCCAGCCGGCTGCTCTACGCCGCCCAGGCACAGGCCGACCGGCTGCGGGAGCAGACCGAGCGCGAGGTGATGGCGGATCGCGACGCGTCCGCTGCCCTGCGGGCCGAGGCTCAGCGCCTCCACGACGACATCGCGGGCCGCCACGCGGAGGCCGCGCGCCTCGAGGAGGAGGCGGTACGCCGCCGGGCCGACGCGCTGGAGGAGGCGGCCAGGCGGCTGGAAGAGGCGCTGGTCGCGTCCGAGCAGCAGCGCTCGGACGCCGCCGACGAGGCGCGCCTGCTGCTCGCGGACGCCGCCGACCAAGCGGCGATGGTCGTGACCTCAGGCTCGACCAACGCCGACGAGCTGCTGGCTC
>DASVED010000124.1:0-11829 GCA_036380775.1 Actinomycetes bacterium | reverse complement strand
GCCCGCGAAGCCGAACAGGATCCCGGCCTGCAGAGCCTCCACGGTGTTGCGCCCGATGACCGAGCGCGGGCGGGCCAGCTCGACCCGGCGCAGCTGGGCTCCCCGGTCGCCCAGCGCGTCCACCGAGATCTCGATGCCGGGTGCGATCGCGCCACCGAGGTACTCCCCCTTGGCCGACACCGCGTCGAACGTCGTGGCCGTGCCGAAGTCGACAACGATGCACGGCCCGCCGTACAGCTCGACCGCGGCCAGCGCGTTGACGACGCGGTCGGTGCCGACCTCCTTCGGGTTGTCGGTGAGCACCGGCACGCCGGTGCGCACGCCGGGCTCGACCACGACCGCCGGGACGTCGCCGTAGTAGCGCTGGCAGACGTCCCGCATCTCGTGCAGCACCGACGGCACCGTCGAGCACAGTGCGATCCCGTCGACGGACGCACCGGCCGGACCGTCGGCGCCTTGGTGCTGCGCGAGCAGCCCGTGCAGCACCACGGCGATCTCGTCGGCGGTCCGGTGCGGGACCGTGGCGATCCGCCAGTGCTCCACCAGGTCGGCACCCTCGAAGAGGCCGAGCACCGTGTGGGTGTTGCCGACGTCGACGGCGAGCAGCATCAGGTGGTCCCCTCACGCAGGTCGCATGCGATGTCGAGGATCGGCGCCGAGTGCGTGAGGGCGCCGACGGCGAGGTAGTCGACCCCGGTCTCGGCGACCTCGCGCGCATTGTCCAAGCGCAGTCCGCCGCTCGCCTCGATCTTCGCCCGGCCGGCCACCGCCTCCACCGCGCGGCGCATGTCGGCGACGGGCATGTTGTCGAGCAGCACGAGGTCCGCGCCGGCGTCGACGGCCTCGATGACGTCCTCGACGGAGTCGCCCTCGACCTCGACCGGCACCTCGGGGAACTGGCCGCGCACGGCCCGGAAGGCCTCCGCCACTCCTCCCGCGGCGACGACGTGGTTGTCCTTGACCATCGCGGCGTCGGACAGCGACATCCGGTGGTTCACACCGCCACCGCACCGCACGGCGTACTTCTCCAGCGCGCGCAGCCCCGGTGTGGTCTTGCGCGTGTCGCGGACCGCGGCGCCGGTGCCCTGCACGGCATCAGCCCATGCACGGGTCAGTGTCGCGACCCCGGACATCCGGCAGAGCAGGTTCAGCGCGGTGCGCTCGCCGGTGAGCAAACCACGCGTCGCAGCGGTGAGGGACATCAGGACGTCGCCGCGCTGCACCCGGGCACCGTCCTCGGCGAGCCAGGTGACCTCCACCGCGTCGTCGGTCGACACCTCGAAGACGGCGGCGGCGACCGCGAGCCCGGCGACCACCCCGTCGGCGCGCGCGACCAGGTCCGCGGTCGACTCCTGGTCGAACGGCACCGTTGCGACACTGGTGACGTCCACGCCTCCGTCAAGGTCCTCGAGGAGCGCGCGCGTCACGACGTCGAGGACGTACGCCGGGTCCAGCCCGGCCTTCTCCAGCCGCGCCGTGGTGTTGTCGGAGAGGTTCTGCAGGGTCACTCGTGGTCCTCCACGTGCATCGAGACGGTTCCGTCGGCCAGCCGGGTCACCAGGTGCGCTCGCCAGTGCTCGTCGTCGAGGTCGGGGAAGTCCTCCCGCCAGTGGCTGCCCCGGGTCTCCTCGCGCTGCAGCGCCGCCCCGGCGAGAGCGGTCGCGACGAGGTGCAGGTTCGTCGCCTCCCACGCCTCGGTGCACGGCACGTCGCTGGTCCGCAGGCGCAGCTCCATCAGCTCGAGGCCGGCGTCGCGCAGCCCACGGTCGTCGCGCAGGACACCCACGCGCTCCGACATCGTGCGTGCGACGTCGGAACGCACCGACGCGTCGAGCAGACCCGGCTCGCGATCGTCGAGGGCCGGAACCGTGGCGGGCGGCAGCTCCGAGCCGAGGGCGTCGGCGATCCGGCGACCGTAGACGAGCCCCTCCAGCAGCGAGTTGGACGCCAGCCGGTTGGCTCCGTGCACGCCGGTGCACGCGACCTCGCCGCAGGCGTACAGCCCCGGCACGGTGGTCCGGCCCGAGAGGTCGGTGCGCACCCCGCCGGAGGCGTAGTGGCAGGCCGGCCCGACCGGGATCAGCCCCGACACCGGGTCGATGCCGTGCTCCCGGCAGCTGGCGAGGATGGTCGGGAAGCGCACCCGCCAGGTGTCCTCGCCGAGGTGGCGCGCGTCGAGCCACACGTGCTCGGCGCCGGTCTCGCGCATCCGCGTCATGATCGCCTTCGCGACGACGTCACGCGGCGCGAGGTCCGCAAGAGGGTGCAGTCCCCGCATGAACGCGACACCGGCGTCGTCGCGCAGGACGGCACCTTCCCCACGTACGGCTTCGGAGACAAGCGGCTGCTGACCGCGCGAGCCGCCGCCGAGCCACAGGACGGTGGGGTGGAACTGGACGAACTCGAGGTCGGTCACCTCGGCACCGGCGCGCATCGCCACCGCCACCCCGTCGCCCGTCGACACCGACGGGTTGGTGGTGGCCGCGAACACCTGCCCGAGCCCGCCGGTCGCGAGCACCACCGCCCGCGCGTGCACGGCACCGACCCCGTCCCGCTGCCCGGTACCGATCACGTGCAGGGTCAGCCCGCACACCCGCCCGTCGGCGCTGCGCAGCAGGTCGAGCACCAGGGCGTGCTCCACCACCTCGACGCTGTGGTCGGCGTGCAGCTCCGCGATCAGGGCGCGCTCGATCTCCAGCCCGGTCGCGTCGCCGCCGGCGTGGGCGATCCGGTCCCTGTGGTGACCGCCCTCGCGGGTCAGCGCGATCTCACCGCTTGTGGTGCGGTCGAACATCGTGCCGATCTCGACCAGCTCGCGCACCCGCGCCGGGCCGTCCTCCACGAGCACCCGTACCGCGGCCTCGTCGCACAGCCCGACCCCGGCCACCAGGGTGTCCGCGAAATGCTCCGCGGGGGTGTCACCCTCACCGAGGGCGGCGGCGATGCCGCCCTGCGCCCAACGCGTCGAGCCGGCATCGAGGTAGGTCTTGGTCACGAGCATCACCCGTCCACCCGTGGTGCGCCGGGCGGCGAGCGCGGTGGTCAGGCCGGCGATGCCGGAGCCCACCACCACGACGTCGGCCTGCGTCGACCAGCCGGGCGGCGGGGCGACGAGCCGGTGACGGAGGGGTAGCCGGCCGGCCTCGATCGCGGACAACGTCATGCCCCGAGCTCGACGAGCACGTTGTCGATGAGACGCGTCGTGCCGACCCTGGCCGCCACCGCCAGCAGCGCCTCGCCGGCGAAGTCCTCCGGTACGTCGCGCAGGTTGCCGGGGTCGACCAGCGCGAGGTAGTCCACCCCCACGCCCGGCTGCGCGGCCAGCACCTCGTGCGCCGCGCGCCGCACCGAGTCCGGCCCCGACGGAGCCGCGTCCGCTCCGGCGCGCAACGCCCGTGACAGCGCAAGTGCCACCTCCCGGTCGGCGGGGCCGAGGTAGGCGTTGCGGCTGGACAGCGCGAGCCCGTCGTCGTCGCGCACCGTCGGGACGGCGACGACCTCGACGGGGAAGTCGAGGTCCTGCGCCATCCGGCGGATCAGCAGGAGCTGCTGGGCGTCCTTCTGCCCGAAGTAGGCGACGTCGGGTGCGGTGAGGTGCAGCAGCTTGGCGACCACCGTCAGGACACCGTCGAAGTGGCCGGGCCGGGACCGGCCCTCGAGGACGTCGCCCAGGGGTCCCGCCTGGACGCGTACCTGCGGCTGGTCACCGAGCGGGTAGACCTCGTCCACGGACGGCGCGAACACCAGGTCGACGTTCTCGGCGGCGCACAGCTCGACGTCGTCCGGCAGGGTCTTGGGGTACCGGGACAGGTCCTCGCCGGGCGCGAACTGCAGGGGGTTGAGGAACACCGTCACGACGATGACCTCGCAGCGGCGCCGGGCCACCCGGATCAGTCGCCGGTGCCCCTCGTGCAGGGCGCCCATCGTCATCACGACGCCGACCTCCCCCGGGCGGTTGGACAGCGCGCCGCGCAGCTCCGCGCGGGTGTGCACCAGTCGGGTGGTCATCGGTCGGGGGCTCCTTCGGCGAGGACGTCGAGCAGGGCCTCTGCGGCGTCGGGCCGCAGCAGTCCAGCGGCGAGCGCCCGGTCGGCCGTCAGCCGGGCCATCGCCAGGTAGGCGCTGGCGGTGTCCGGCGAGACCTTGCGCAGCTCGTGCAGGTGAGCGGCGACGGTCCCCGCGTCCCCGCGCGAGACCGGCCCGGTGAGGGCGGCGTCGCCGGAGCGCAGCGCGTTGTCCAGGGCCGCTCCGAGCAGCGGGGCGAGCATCCGCTCCGGGTCGGTCACGCCGCACCGGCGCAGCAGGTCGACGGACTCGTTCACCAGCGTGCTGAGGTGGTTGGCCCCACCGGCCAGCGCCGCGTGGTAGAGCACCCGGTGCTCCTCGTCGACCCACTGCGGCTCTCCGCCCATCTCCAGCACCAGGGCATCCGCGATGGGCCGCAGCGCGTCCGGCGCGGTGACACCGAAGCAGGCACCGGCCAGCCGGGTCAGGTCCTCCCCACGGCCGGTGAACGTCATCGCCGGGTGCAGCGCGAGCGGCAGGCCTCCGGTGCGGGTCGCCGGGTCGAGGACGGCGATCCCGTACCGCCCGCTGGTGTGCACCAGCAGCTGGCCGGGCCGCACCGCACCCGCGGACACCAGGCCGTCCACCAGGCCGGGCAGCACGTCGTCCGGGACGGTGAGCAGGACCAGCTCGCTGCGCGACACGACGTCGGGGGGCGGCAGCACCGCTGCCCCGGGCAGGAGCGCGTCGGCACGGGCACGGGACGCGTCGGACACCGCCGCCACGGCGACGAGCCGGTGGCCCGCACGCTGCAACGCCGCGCCGAGCACGGCACCGACCCGTCCGGCACCGACGACGCCGACGGACAGCCGCGCAGGGCGGTCTGCCGGATGGCCGGGCGAGGGGTTCACGGAGGCTGTTCCAGTCCTTGCGGGGGTACCGGACGCGGACAGCGTACGGCGTGGCCGCACCCGCACCGTGCGCAGCCGTCCAGTCAGCCGCGCCGCCCGATGCGATGCTGACCGGATGTGGACGACGTGGCGGGCGGCCACCGAGCGCGCGCTGTACGGCGACAACGGCTTCTACCGGCGCCCCGGCGCCGGACCCGCAGCTCACTTCCGCACGTCGGTGCACGCGTCACCGCTCTTCGCGCGCGCCGTGCTCTCGCTCGCGCGAACCTGCGGTCTGGACACCGTGGTGGACGTGGGCGCCGGTCGTGGCGAGCTGCTCACCGAGCTGCACCGCCTCGACCCGACGCTCGGTGCGATCGGGGTCGAGGTGGCCGGCCGGCCGGCCGAGCTCGCCGGTGCCGTCGGATGGACCTCGGCGCTGCCCGACGTCACTGGTGCGCTCGTCGTCGCCAACGAGTGGCTCGACAACATCCCCGTCGACCTGGTCGAGCAGACCGCGGACGGTCCTCGGGTGGTCGAGGTCGACCCGGCCGGCGTCGAGCGGCTCGGTGGCCCGCCGGAGGACGCGGACCGGCGCTGGCTCGAGCGCTGGTGGCCGCTGACCGAGGTGGGTGCGCGGGCCGAGGTCGGCCGCCCCCGCGACGAGGCCTGGGCGACGGTCGTCGCATCGGTACGCCGGGGAGTTGCCGTCGCCGTCGACTACTCGCACGACCGAGCCAGCCGACCGCCGGCCGGCTCCTTCGCGGCGTACCGGCTGGGTCGGCAGGTCCCGCCGGTCCCCGACGGCTCCTGCGACCTGACCGCGCACGTCGCCCTGGACGCGTGTGCCGCCGCGGGCCTGGCGGCGGGTGCCACGTCGACGGCGCTGACGACCCAGCGGGTGGCGCTGCGGGCGCTCGGTCAGGAGGTGCCGGTCCCGTCGCGCGAGATGGCGGAGAGCGACCCCGCGGGCTACCTGACGGGGCTCGCCGCCGCGGGCGAGGTCGCCGAGCTGACGGCGCGCGACGGGCTGGGCGGGTTCGGCTGGCTCGTGCAGGGGGTCGGTGTGCCGCCACCGCCCGGGCTGGCCGCGCTCAGCCGGTGACGGGGACCGACGCGTAGCCGCGCAGCACGAACGTCGGCCGGCGCACCGGCTTCCCGGCCGGCTCCAGGTCGGGGAACCGGGCCAGCAGAGTGGGCAGCGCGATCTGCAGCTCCATCCGGGCCAGCGGTGCGCCGAGGCAGTGGTGCAGACCGGCACCGAAGGCGATGTGCTGGTTGGGCCGGCGACCGATGTCGAGGCGGTCCGGGTCGGTGAAGGCGGCCGGGTCCCGGTTGGCGGCGCCGAGCAGTGCGGCGATCCGGGTGCCGGCCGCGACGGTGACGTCGCCGACCTCGACGTCCTCGCGGGCAGTGCGCTCGAAGAGCTGCAGCGGCGAGTCGAAGCGCAGCATCTCCTCCACCGCCGGCTCGACCAGTGCCGGGTCCGCGCGCACCCGGTCGAGCTCGGCCGGTCGTGCGAGCAGCGCGACGATCCCGTTGCCGAAGCCGTTGACCGACGCCTCGTGGCCGGCGTTGAGCAGCAGGATCGCCGACGCGACGAGCTCCTCGCCGGTGAGCCGCTCTCCCGCCTCCTCCTCGGCGGCGAGATGGCTGACCAGGTCGTCGCGCGGTGCCGCTCGTCGCTCGTCCGCCAGCGCGCGCATGTAGTCGCCGAACTCCGCGGAGGCGACGACCGCGCGCTCCTCGGCCTCCGCTGTGCGGCCGTACTCGTACATCGCGACGATGGCCTGCGACCACGGCCGCAGCAGATGGCGGTCGGAGGCGGGGATGCCGAGCAGCTCGGCGACCACGGCCACCGGCAGCGGCTCGGCGTAGTCGGCGATCAGGTCGAAGCCGTCCGCCGGGTCCACCCGGTCGAGCAGCTCGACCGTCATCTGCTGGATCCGGGGGCGCAGCCGCTCCACGTGGCCGCGGGCGAACGACCGGGCGACGAGCGACCGCAGCCGGGTGTGCACCGGCGGCTCGTTCTCCATCATCTGGTTCCGGTGCAAGGCGTTGAAGACCTCGAACCGGTCGACCGGCTGCCGGTCGGACCACAGGCGTCCGAGGCGGCGGTCGCGCAGCACCTGGTTGGCGTGCTCGTAGGAGAGGGCCAGCCACTGGCTGGTCTGCTCGTGCCAGATCACCGGTGACGTCGCGCGGAGCCGGGCGAGCTCCGGGTAGGGATCGTCGAGGAACCCCTCGCCACCGAGGTCGAGCAGGTCCGGCGTGGCCGACGGGACGCCGTGCCCCACGACGTCGGGCGAGTCGGAGACCACGCCGTGGCCGACGACCTCGTCGTCGTCCCCTGGCCCGCGGACGCCGTCGTCCCCGGGGAGCTGGCTCCTCACCCTGCTCACGGTAGATCCACCGGGCGGTGCCGGTGGGCGCATCCACCGATCCGGTCTGGCCGCCCCCCGGGCCCGGCGGGCCAGGTCGATCTCCGAGTCGAGCAGGGACCGGGCATCTCGGGCATCCCGGTGCGCGGCGGTTGCCCGGACCGGGCCTGGCGTGGTGTCCACGTGGACGGTGGCCAGACCCAGCCGGCGCTGCACCAGGCCCTGGGACAGCCGGATGCTCTGCACCTTGTCGTGCGGCACGACGTCGGTCTCCCGCCGCCAGCGACCGCGGCGGGCCACCAGGACGTTGTCGTCCGTCCCGGCCTCGAGACGACGCCACTGCAGCGGGTCGCACCACCGGGCCCGTTGCGGCACACCGGTGAGCGGCACGGCGTCGGCGTCCAGCCCGGGCAGCACCAGCCGGATCAGCGCGGCGGCCTGCTCCCGGCTGCCGACCGGCAGCAGGACCGACGCCCGGCTCTGCCCCTCCCCGACGTACCCCGCGACGTTCGCCTCGACGCGGCACCACCCGCGAGAGCGCCACAGCAGGGGTTCCACGATCCGCACGGCCTGCACCCGTCCCGGCGGCACGGTCTGGGAGCGCGTCTCGAGCAGCCCGCGGCGCAGCCGCAGCCCGTCCGGCGACTCGGCGACGGTGAAGTCGAACTGCCCGGCGATCCCGTTGGCCATCGCCGGGACCGCGACGAGCAGCAACGGCACGGCGAGTCCGAGCAGGGCCAGGTCGCCGGTGCCCACGGCGAAGGCGACCAGCGCGAGACCGCCGGCGAGCCCGAGGATCAGGGTGCCGGAGCGCAGCTGCGACTCGATGAGGTGGGTGAGAGGAACGGTCAGGAGCACCCGCTCGGGGGCGGTCGGCGCCTCCTCCTGCCCGTGCTCGAGTCCCGCCGCGCGCGCCAGCAGCTCGGCCCGCAGCTGCTGGGCGGCCGGCTCGGACAGGTACGCGAGCGGCGCCTCGGACGACGAGCCGCCGGCCACCTCGAGCCGCAGCTCGGCCAGCCCGAGGGCGCGGGCCACGAGCGGCCGGACCACGTCGACGGCCTGCAGCCGGTCGAGGCGCACCTGGCGGGACCGCCGGAACAGCACACCGGTCTCGAGCCTCAGGTCCTCCTGGGTGACCCGGAAGCGCGTCCGCCGCCAGGCGACGTACCCGTAAGCGACGCCGATCGGGATGCTCGCGGCGACGGCGAGCAGGAGGTAGCCGGGCGAGACGCTGCCGTACGTCTGCTGGACCGCGATCGCGACGACCGCCGCGACGAACTTCCACCCGCGCAGGACCGGCGTGAGGGGGTGCAGCCGGCGGTAGCCCTCCGGCACCTCAGATGCCTGCCGCTGTCGCCTCGCCGCGGGCGGCGAGCCGGTCGCGCAGCCGTGCGGCCTCCTCCGGCACCAGGCCGGGGATGCTGGCGTCGGTGGCCGCGGCGGCCGTGTGCAGCTGGACGGTGGCCAGCCCGAACTTGCGGTCCAGCGGTCCGGCGGACACGTCGACGAACTGCATCCGGCCGTACGGCACGACGACGAGCTGCCGGCGCAGCACACCGCGGGTGACGAGCAGGTCGTCAGCTCTCTCCGCGTACCCCCAGGACCGCACGGTCCGGCCCACCACGGCCCACGTCCAGGCCAGGCCGGCCACCGCGACCACGGCGGCGACCACCGCCAGCCAGGTGCTCGCCGCGGCGAGGAGGGCGACGGCGACTGCGGAGACGGGCACCCAGAAGAGCACCAGGGCGAGCCGCCGGACCGTGGCGAGGCGGGGCGACACGCGCACCCAGGGCTCGCCGGGCGGGTCGAAGGGCTCACTCACGGTGTCGACGCTAACCGAGCGGTGGCAGACTCGCCCGGTGACCACCGAGCGGACGGTCGGCATCGGGGCCGGCGCCGATCTCGTCGCCGGCGTCCCGGGTGACCGGCCTGCGACGCAGGACATGGTGCTGAACATCGGCCCGCAGCACCCGTCCACCCATGGTGTCCTGCGGCTGCGGCTGCTCCTCGACGGCGAGCGCATCGTGCACGCCGAGCCGATCGTCGGCTACATGCACCGCGGCGCCGAGAAGCTGTTCGAGGTGCGCGACTACCGCCAGATCATCGTGCTGGCCAACCGGCACGACTGGCTCTCCGCCTTCGCCAACGAGCTCGGCGTGGTGCTGGCGGTGGAGCGGATGCTCGACATGGAGGTCCCGGTCCGGGCGGTGTGGGTGCGTACGTTGCTCGCGGAGCTCAACCGGGTCCTCAACCACCTGATGTTCCTCGGGTCGTACCCGCTCGAGGTCGGCGCGATCACACCGATCTTCTACGCGTTCCGCGAGCGCGAGACCATCCAGGCGGTCATGGACGAGGTGTCCGGCGGCCGGATGCACTACATGTTCAACCGGGTCGGCGGGCTCAAGGAGGAGCTGCCGGCCGGCTGGACCAACCGGGTCCGCACCGCGGTGCACGACGTGCGCCGGCGGGTCCCGGACATCGAGAAGCTGATCCTGGGCAACGAGATCTTCCATGCCCGGACGCGCGGGGTCGGTGTGCTGGCTCCTGAGCTCGTCCACGCCTACGGCGTGAGCGGCCCGATCGCCCGCGGGTCCGGCGTCGACCTCGACCTGCGACGCGACGAGCCGTACCTCGCCTACTCCGAGCTCGACGTGCCGGTCGTCACGCGCACGGAGGGCGACTGCCTGGCCCGCTTCCAGGTGCTCTACGCGCAGCTGCAGGTCTCGCTCGACCTCGCGGACGCCTGTCTGGACCGGCTCTCGGCGTTGCCACCCGGGCCGATCAACACCCGCTTGCCGAAGGTGGTCAAGGTGCCCGAGGGGGCGACGTACGCCTGGACCGAGAACCCGCTGGGGATCAACGGCTACTACCTGGTGTCGCGCGGCGAGAAGACGCCGTGGCGGCTGAAGCTGCGGTCGGCGTCGTTCAACAACATCCAGGTCCTCACCGAGCTGCTGCCCGGGGCCCTGGTGGCCGACATGGTGGCGATCCTCGGCTCGATGTTCTTCGTCGTCGGCGACGTCGACAAATAGGCATGAGGGGTGCACATCGCCCGCGCACGCTCGCGTCGCCGCCGGACACCCGTGCTTCGCAAGGTGAGGCATCGCCTCGCCACGCGTCGACGCCTCGCCCAGCGGGCGTTGACCACGTAAACGTGGTCAACGTGGCGGCGGGGGCGGGAGGCGGCGCTCGCGGGTCGGGCGGGGGGAGGTGGGTCAGGCGATGCGGCGGGAGGTGGTGGCGGTGTCAGCGGCGACGGCATGGTCGAGCGGCTCGGCGTCGCGATCGGCGGTGGGGTCGAGCAGCGGGCGCTCCGGCAGGTCGGCGAGGACGATCTCGGTCGTCGCGGTGTCTGGGCCTCGGTCGGGCGCGGCGAGCGCGGCGGCCATCTCGCGGGTGAGCGACAGGCCGGCGGTGCGGGACAGGGCCAGCCGGACCAGCGGCATCTCGAGCGATACCTGGGCGGGCGCGGCAACGGGCGGCGCGGTCGCCGGGCCCTGGACCGGCGCGGCAGCGACCTCGCGGGCCGCGGCCAGCCTGACCGCCAGCGCCTCGACCCGGGCGTCGGCGCGATCCAGCGCGGCCCGCATCTCCCCGACCGTGACGCGCAGGGCAATCACCTCGGCGGACAGGGCAGCCGTCCGGGCGCTGTGGCGGCTGCGCAGCAGGCGGGCCATGGTGGCGCCGACCGAGCCGGCGAGCGCACGGCGCCAGACGACGATCCGACGAGGTCTGCGGTGCCGTCCGGACATGATGAGGACCGTACGCGGGAGAGGAGCAAGAGTGGTGGCAACACGCCCATACGCACCAGATGTCACTCTGGTCACATGAGCCTCAGCCTGCTGGACTGGCGGCGCCGGGTCGCGGCCCTCTACGCGGCCGTCCGCGCCGAGCCGGACCCGGTCGCCGGCCACGGGCTCTGGCGGGCCGGCCGCGACGACCTGCTGGCCCGCCACCCGGACAGCCCGCTGCTGCCCGAGGACCGCGCTGGCTTCGCCGGGCTGCCGATCGCCCCCTACGACGCCGGACTGCGGTTCGAGGTCGAGGCCGACCCGGACGCGGAACCGCACCGGCTCGAGGTGCCCACCGGCACCGACGGCGTGGTCACCTTCGACCGGGTCGCGGTACTGCGGCTGCCCGGGCTCGGCGACCTGGACGTGTGGTGGCTGGCGTCCTACGGCGGTGGCGTGTTCGTCCCGGTCAAGGACTCGCTGGCCGGTCGGGAGACCTACGGCGGCGGGCGCTACCTGCTCGACACCGTCAAGGGTGCCGACCTCGGAGGTGACGTGGACCCGGCGACCGGCCGCGGAGCGCTGGTGGTCGACCTGAACTTCGCCTACAACCCGTCCTGCGCCTACGACCCGGCCTGGGCCTGCCCGCTGGCTCCCCCTGGGAACACGCTCGCCGCCCCGGTGCGGGGCGGCGAGCTGTACCCGTTGCGGGCAGGGTCGGCGGGCTAGCCGGCGGTCAGCGCCGAGTCGGAGGAGAAGACCAGGACCAGCGAGACCTTGCCCTGCTTGAGAGCCGTCTTCGAGAGCGGGCCGCCCGGGTCG
>DASVED010000123.1:0-4767 GCA_036380775.1 Actinomycetes bacterium | reverse complement strand
CCCGCATCTGCCAGCGACCGGCGGCCCCCGGGACCACGAACGCCGCGCCGCGATCCACGTCCAACGACGCCAGCAGGGTGGCGCTGTCCCGGCGCTCGACCAGGCTGAGGGCCAGGTGCTCGCGCGCGAAGGACCTGTCGGGGTGGACGTGCACCGGCGGCCGCGGCGCCGTGTCGGTCACGATGTCGCCTCCGCCCCTGACGGGTTGCGCACCGCCACCAGCAGCGCCGCAACTGCGTCCGGCTCGACCTCGGCCGGACCGGGCCGGCGAACGCTGTCGGCCGCGGCCGCGACCCCGTAGCGCACGGCCGCCGGCAGCTGTTCACCCCGCTCGAGAGCCACCGCGACCCCGGCGACCATTGCGTCACCGGCCCCGACCGGGTTGACCACCGTGACCGGCGGTGCCGCGAACCACAGCGACCTGTCGCCCGTGTGCAAGGCGGCACCCGACCGGCCACCGCTCACCAACGCAGCCCGGGCACCGGCACCGACCAGGGCCTCGGCCGCCGCGGCACACCGGCCAGCGACATCACCACCGGACTCGTCCACCTCCTCGACCGCGTCGGTCACCCCGGGCCCGCCGCCCGGTCCGGCGAGGGCACGGAGCACCGACTCCGCCTCGGCGAGGTTCGGCTTCACGAGCGCCGGCCCGGCCCGCAGGGCGGCGGCGAGGACCGGCCCGCCGGCATCGACCACCGCGACGGCGCCGTGCTCCGCTGCCAGCCGGACGACGTCGGCGTAGAGCTCCGCCGGTGCCCCGGGTGGCAGGCTGCCGGAGGCGACCACGACCTGCGATGGCTGGTCGGCCAGGGTGTCGACGTACGCGTCGAGGAACGCCGTCCTACCCGCGTCGTCGAGCGGCGGGCCGGGCTCGTTGATGACGGTCGTGCGTCCGTCGTCCTCCAGCACGATGGTGGCCGTGCGCAACGCGCCGGCGGTCCGGACCGCAACGACGGCAAGCCCGCCCTCGGACAGCAGTGCCGCGAGCCGCGCGCCCTCGCCACCAGGGCAGTTGGCCACCAGGGTGGGCCGAGTGCCCAGCGCGCGTGCGGCGCGGGCGACATTGACCGGCTTGCCCCCAGGCGCCGTATCGACGGTGACGGCGCGGAGCACCGCACCGGGGACGAGCGTGGCGAGCCGCACGATGCGGTCCTGCGTGAGGTTGGTGCCCAGGATG
The DNA here is from genome assembly GCA_036380775.1 of Actinomycetes bacterium. Taxonomy (GTDB): domain Bacteria; phylum Actinomycetota; class Actinomycetes; order JACCUZ01; family JACCUZ01; genus DASVED01. The sequence goes on along the minus strand of DASVED010000123.1, from coordinate 3,590 downwards.
AGCAACGCCAGCGCCCCTCACCTGCTCCGTCGACCGTCGCGCGGAACGCTAGGTCGCCCACGTAGCCTGCGTCAACGGCTCGACCGCGCAGTAGGAGGCCAGGTGTCCGACGTCGCCATCCGCATGTCCCGGCTGTTCGACCCCCGATCCGGGCGGTGCTTCGACGTCGCCGTCGACCACGGGTTCTTCGGAGAGGCGTCCTTCCTCGCCGGTATCGAGGACCTCGGCGCGGCGGTCCGCGTCCTCGCCGACGCGGGTCCGGACGCGATCCAGCTCAGCCAGGGACAGGCCCGTCTGCTGCAGGAGATCCCCGGCCGGAACCGGCCGGCGCTGGTGCTGCGCACCGACGTCGCCAACGTGTACGGGACGTCGCTGCCGGAGCGGCTCTTCAGCCGGCTGATCCCGGAACCGGCACTCACGGCGGTCCGGCTCGACGCGGCCTGCGTCGTGGTCAACCTGTTCGACCTTCCCGGTCGGCCCGAGGTCCGCGAGGCGTGCGTCATCAACGTCCTCGCCGCCCGGGCCGACTGCGAGCGCTACGGCATGCCGCTGATGGTCGAGCCGCTGGTGATGAAGGACGCCGACGCCGGCGGGTACACGTCCGACGGGACGACGGCCAAGGTCGTGCCGCTCGTGCGGCAGGCCGTCGAGCTAGGGGCCGACATCATCAAGGCAGACCCCACCGACGACGTGGCCGACTACCACCTCGTCGTGCAGGCGGCCGGCCGGGTTCCGGTCCTCGTGCGGGGCGGTGGGCGGGTCGACGACGCCGAGCTGCTGCGCCGGACCGCCGCCGTGCTGGAGCAGGGGGCGGCCGGCATCGTGTACGGGCGCAACGTGATCCAGCATGCCGACCCGGCCGGCCTCACCCGCGCCCTGATGGCCATGCTTCACGACGGGGCGTCGGTGGACGCCGCGGCAGCGATGGTCGGCGCCAGGTGAGCACGCCTGTCCGGATCGGGGTCGTCGGCGGCGGCCTGATGGGCAAGGAGCTGCTGGCCCTCACCCGTCGGTGGGACGCGCTGCTCGATCACCCGGCACGCCCGGAGGTGGTCGCGCTGGCCGACCCCGCGGCCGCCGTCCAGCAGTGGTGGCGGGAGGCCGGGGTCGCGACCGTCACCGACGACTACCGCCGTCTCCTCGACGGCCCCAGCATCGACGTCGTCTATCTCGCCGTTCCGCATGACCAGCACGAGCGGCTCTACCTGGACACGGTGGCGGCCGGGAAGGACTTCCTCGGTGAGAAGCCGTTCGGCATCGACCTCGCGTCCGCCGAGCGGATCGTGTCGGCCGTCGACGCCTCGTCCGCCTTCGTCCGCGTCTCCAGCGAGTTGCCGTTCTTCCCCGGCGCGCAACGGGCCGTGGAGCTCGTCCGGGACGGGCTCCTTGGCGAGGTGCTGGAGGTCCGGTCGGGCCTGCTGCACTCCTCGGACCTCGACCGGGCCAAACCCATCAACTGGAAGCGCCGCGCCGCCACCTGCGGCGAGATCGGTGTGATGGGCGACCTCGGCATGCACGCCGCGCACGTCCCGCTGAGGCTCGGCTGGGAGCCGCACACCGTCTTCGCGCTGCTGGACGACGTCGTGCGCACCCGGCCCGGCCCGGACGGCCGGCCGGTCCCGTGCGACACCTTCGACAACGCCACCCTGGCCCTGACCGTCGAGACGCCTGGGCGACGGTTCCCGATGCTCTGGGAGACCAAGCGGATCGCTCCTGGCCAGCGCAATACGTGGTTCTTCGAGGCGCTCGGGATGGATGGCGGCGTGCGCTTCTCGACCCGCAGCCCACAGGTGCTGCAGCGGTTCGGCATTCTGGACGGCGAGCAGGCGTGGTCGGAGGTTCAGCCCGGCCACCGCAGTGTGTGGCCGACCGTGACCGGGGGCATCTTCGAGTTCGGGTTCCCCGACGCGCTGCTGCAGATGTGGGCCACGTTCCTGGCCGAGCGCGCCGGTCTGCTGGGTGACCGGTTCAGCACGGCGACCCCGCACGAGGCCCTCGCCGCGCACCGCGTGTTCGCGGCCGCCCTGCGGTCGCACGAGACCGGGCGGAGCGAGCGGGTCGCCGGTTGACCAGCCGTGACCGGCTGCAGGCCCGCGTCAGCCAGCGGCAAGGGCGTCGACGTCGCCCGGTCAGGCGCATCAGCCGCCGAGGACGCTCACCATCATGGCTGCTCGGCCGCGGCTTTGATGTTGGCCAACGTGGTCCGCACCCCGCGACGCTGCTTCGCGGGCAGCCTCAGGACGGTGTAGAGCAGCTTCAGCGGGACGGCGCCCTTCTTCGGCTCCAGCACGTCCATCGAGTGATCGAGCCGTGACTTGCCCTCCTCGGGCGTGAGCACGTAGCTCCACATGACCCGGCCCCCGCGACCCCGGTCGGACTCACGCTTCGCGGGCGGGAACGACACCCAGCCGAACTCGCGCTCCGTTTCGACCTTGGTGATCTCCGACGGGGCGTCGAACTTCTGCGGCCCGAACTTCTCGTGCGCGAGCCAGCGGTGCCCGACCTCGAGCTGTCCGTCGAACTCGATCGCCTTGGTGATGCTCTTGGGACCGGCGAACTCGGGATGTCGCCGGACGTCGGTCACCAGCCCCCACACGACCGCCACCGGCGCGTCGATCAGGATGGACTCCCGCACCTGCGAGATCGGGTCCCCCTCCATCGCGGGCTCCCTTCTTCCCCCGCTCCACGATGCCGTGACGCCGGGCGCTCATCAAGATGGACAAAAGAGGCCGCCACGACGCGTCTTCGTCGTCCCGTCCCGAGCAAGCGTGATGTGGGCTGCGAATGGCGCTCGGTTGGAGGCGTGACAATCGGCATCACGTCAGGGCTCGCGACTCGACGGAGGTTCGTGGACGGGCGACCCGTGCGTCCGTTCACGGTCGCCCAGCTGATCGACACCGCTTCAGCGGTGCGGTTCGAGCCGCGATCTCCAACCTCACCGCGGCTTGTGGCGGCATGTACATGCCGATCTTCGACCTGAACCCTCCTTCGAGGAGGTCGAGCGAACGGCCAGGGTCTACGACGTTGACGCGGCCCACCTGGAGGAGGTCGAGGGCGACCTCGCCGAGAAGCTGCGCCGATCTGGATGGACTTGGGGCGGACGCGGACCGTTGGGACCGTTCGCATCAACTCCTCGAAGGGGACGTGACTCAGGGAGAGGCGCATGAAGGCTCATCATTACTGGCTGTCACAGGGCTCTCAGTCGCCGCGGTGTTGGGCAGCGCAGGCCCGGCATGCGCCGACCCCCGGGCGAGCCAGTCAGCGCGGATGCGCGGACCGAGTTCCGCAGGGGCCGCAGACGACCACCCGGTCGTGCGCTCTGGCCTGTCAGCCGTGCTGTCGTCGCTTGATGGGTTCGAGGTGGTGGGCGTGGCCGCCAACGGCCGGGATGCTGTTCGCGAAGCAGTGATCCATCAGCCCGATGTGGTGCTCATGGACCTGCAGATGCCTGAGGTGGACGGCTTCGAGGCGATCCGGCAGCTCGGGCATGCCGCACCGTCGGTGGCAGTGTGCGTGTTGACCATGTTCGACGACGACGACTCCTTGTTCGCAGCCATGCGGGCCGGTGCGCGCGGCTACCTGCTCAAGGG
>DASVED010000122.1:0-5632 GCA_036380775.1 Actinomycetes bacterium | reverse complement strand
AGGCACCGGCTGGACGGTCCGCGCCGTGCTCCCGCGGGAAGGCCCGGCCGGATGACGATCCGGGTGCTCGTCGCCGACGACCAGGAGCTGGTCCGCACCGGCCTCACCATGATCCTCGGCGCGCACGCGGACATCGACGTCGTCGGCGAGGCGGCCAACGGCCGCGAGGCCGTGGCCCTCGCCCGGGAGCTGCGGCCCGACGTCTGCCTGTTCGACATCCGGATGCCCCAGCTCAACGGGCTCGAGGCCACCCGCGCTCTGGCCGGACCGGACGTCGTGGACCCGCTCGCCGTGGTGGTGATCACGACGTTCGACCTCGACGAGTACGTCCACGGCGCGCTCAAAGCGGGCGCACGCGGCTTCCTCCTCAAGGATGCCGGACCTGAGCTGCTCAGCCAGGCGATCCATGCCGCCGCCAACGGTGAAGCACTGATAGCTCCGAGCGTCACGGTCAGGCTGCTGGCTGCGTTCGCGGACGTGGGCACCGGCCAGCCGCCGGTCCAGCCGATCGAGCCCCTGACCGCGCGGGAGGAGGAGGTCCTCCTCACCGTCGCTCGGGGCCACACCAACGCCGAGATCGCCGATCAGCTGCACATCAGTCTCAGCACCGTCAAGACGCACCTCGCCAGCCTCATGAACAAGCTCGGCACGAGGAACCGGGTCGAGATCGCCATGTGGGCCTATGAAACGAAGCGCATCAGAGCCTGATGCCCACGGCAGTTGCGCAATGCCGGCCAAGACCGCACGGTGGCGGAGCAGCTGACAACCAGAGCCGGCGAGGGGAATCGAACCCCTAACCTCCCGATTACAAGTCGGGTGCGCTGCCAATTGCGCCACGCCGGCGGGACCTGGGGACTGTCATCGGGAGAACCTCGGGACAACAGTCATGTACGTCACCACAGCGTAGCCAAGCCGATGCCAACGGGGCCTTCCGGTTGGCCCGGGTCGACCCCGGCGTGAGCCGGGAGGTCTACGCGACCCATCCGGCGGTAGGTTCACGGCTGTGTCGGGGACGCGGGTCACGGGGCAGTTGTCCGGAGCGTTCGCAGCCTTCGTCAGCACAGCCCGCCACCAGGACCTCCGCCGGGCTCAGCTCGCGTTCGTCGGCGCCTGGACCGCCGAGTGGGCGTTCACCGTAGGCCTCGGCGTCTATGCCTTCCGGCACGGCGGAACGACCGCGGTTGGTGTCGTCTCACTCCTGCGCATGCTGCCGTCGGCGTTGCTGGCACCGCTCCTGACGCCGTACGCGGACCGTTGGCGCCGCGACCGGGTGCTCGTCGCGGTGTCGGCCGTCCGCGGACTGGCCACTGCGGTCGCGGCCGTGCTGGTCGCCACCGATGGAGCGGTCGCCGCGGTCTACGCCATGGCCATCCTCTCCACGGTCGTCGCCACGCTCTACCGCCCGGCTCACTCGGCCTTGCTTCCGTCGCTCTGCCGTACGCCGCAGGACCTCGCCGGCGCCAACGTCGTCCGCGGCATGCTCGACTCACTGGCAACCCTCATCGGACCCGCTCTCGCTGCCGTGATGCTCGAGGTCAGCGGCGTGACGGCTGTCTTTACGATGGCAGCCGTTGCGTCGCTGTGGTCCTCAGGACTGATGCTCGGGGTGCGGCCCGAGGCAGACGACCGCTCCGCGCCGGCCCGCCGCCGGATCCTTGCTGACGTACGGGTTGGCCTTCGCGCCGTCGGGAGCAACAACGGTCTTCGGATCCTGATCGGCCTCACCGGGGCACAGACCTTGACGCGCGGCGCCGTCACCGTGCTGACCGTCGTGATCGCCATCGACCTGCTGGAGACCGGCGAGGCGGGCGTCGGGACTCTCACGGCTGCGATCGGCGCCGGCGCGGTCGTCGGGTCCTTCGCCGCCTCGTTGTTGGTCGGGACCCGACGCCTCGCGCGATGGTTCGGCCTCGGGGTGGCCCTGTGGGGACTTCCACTCGCGCTGATAGCCCCGTTCCCGACGGTGGCGCCGACTGTGCTGCTGCTCGCGTGCGTCGGGATCGGGAACGCGCTGGTCGACGTGGGTCTGTTCACGCTGATCGCCAGGCTGGCTCCGGACGCGGTGCTGGCCAGGGTGTTCGGGTTGCTGGAGAGCGTCGGCGCCGTATCGGTGGGAGTCGGTGCGATCCTGGCGCCGGTCGCCATCGGGATCTTCGGGCTGCGCGGTGCGCTCGTCGCCCTCGGCCTGGTCTGCCCAGCTCTCGTCGCCGCCTCCTGGCTCGCCCTGACCCGGGTGGACACGTCGATGGTGGCCCGCGACCACGAGGTGGGCCTGCTGCGGGAGGTGCCGATGCTGCGTCCCCTCGCACTGCCCGCGATCGAACTGCTCGCGAGCGGTCTGGAGACCGTCACGGTGCCGGCGGGAGAAGTGGTCTTCGAGCAGGGCGAGCCCGGCGACCGCTTCTACGTGGTGGACGCCGGGGAGGCCGAGGTGTTCGGGGACGGACTCGCCGTCACCACGCTCGGGCACGGGGACGGGTTCGGCGAGATCGCGCTGCTCCGGCGCGTGCCGCGCACGGCAACCGTCCGCGCCCGGACGGTGCTCCATCTCTACTCACTCACCAGTGAGCGCTTCCTGCCGGTCGTCACCGGCTACGCCTCGAGCCGCTATCACTCGATCGCCCACGTGGACAGCCTCCTGCACCGGTTCGCGCCCGAGGCCGACGACGGGGCGTCTGAATAAATCTCGCCGAGCAGCGGCCTAACGCGGGCCTAACCGCGACCCGATCGGTCCCGGAGGGGCACATGGTCGTCCTGACAGCACGCCACGACGACCGAGGACGGACACCATGCGCAAGACGATGACCACCGCACTGATCGCGCTGGCCCTAGTGGTCCCGGCGGCCCCCGCCGCCCAGGCCGGCGACGACGGCGAGATCATCCGCACCGGCTCGTGCAGCGGCTCCGCGGACTGGAAGCTGAAGGCCAAGCGGGACGACGGGCGCCTGGAGGTCGAGTGGGAGGTCGACTCCAACCGCTCCGGCCAGACCTGGCGGGTCCGGATCTACGACAACGGCGACCGGGTCGCCGCCACCCGCAGGACCACTCAGCCGCCCAGCGGCTCCTTCGAGATCGAGCGGCACATCGCGAACCGTGCCGGCAGCGACCACATCGTGGCCCGCTCCCGGCACCTGGCGAGCGGTCAGGTCTGCCGCGGCTCGCTCACCTTCGCCTAGGACGACTCCGGCGGGGCGAAGACGACCGCCACCTCGAGGTCGTCGGTGATGTCGACGAACCGGTGCGGGACCAGACGCGGCACGTAGGCCACGGTCCCCGGACGCACGGGCGTCCGCACACCGTCGATCTCGAGGTGCGCGGTGCCGGCTGTCACGACGTACACCTCGTCCTCCTCGTGCGGCGACTGCCCGTCGTGCGCACCCGTCGCGAGCCGGTAGATGCCCGAGCTCAACGCACTCGCGCGCACCCATTCGCCGTACGTCGCCGCAGGTACTGCCGCAGCGTCCACAACCACCGGGTCGCTGCGTTGGGGAGAGCGACCGTGCGTCGGCCAGAACGGCCACTCCTCGAACCGCGTCGCGCGCCCCTCCGCGTCGAACGTCACGACCCACAGGTCGAGGTACTCCTGCCTGAGCGGCTCGCCATAACGCACCAGCACCCGGAGCACTCCGGTGTCTCCCGAGCATGCGACGACCTGACGCTCCATGGTGAACGTCTCGACCGGCTCCGACTCGTCGGCCCACAGCTGCGCGATGGCTGCGAGCCCGGTCGCCGGCTCTGCGTACGGCTCTACGACGTACTCCGCGTCCGGCGCGAAGAGCCGGTCCAGTGGATGCGCCGACGGGTCTCGCCAGGCCAGCTCGTACGCATCGGCCCAGCCGAGCAGGGCATCCGGGGTGAGCTCAGCCGCCACGACGCCGCTCCCCCATCTCGTCCGCCGTCGGCGGGTCGGCTCCCAGCCGGGAGCAGGTGACGGCCGAGACCTCGACCGCCTCGTCGACCAGGCCGGCCACTTCGGCGGCGCCCAGCGCCGCCAATCGGTCACGAGCGGATGCCCCCAAGAGGTCGCGCACGTGCAAGCCTGCCAGCAGGGCGCTCATGAACGAGTCGCCCGCGCCGACGGTGTCGACCACGTCGACCCGCAGACCAGGACGAGTCACCTCACCAGCGCTTCGCCCGACCGCGAGGGCGCCGTCGCCGCCGCGCGTGATGACCACAAGCGCCGGTCCGCGCGAGACCCAGTCCGTCGCGACGTCGGACAGCGAGCGGCCGGGGGCCAGCCACGCGAGGTCCTCGGCGCTCGCCTTCACCACGTCGGCCACGCCGAGCAGCTCGTCGACGATGCGCATCGTCGCCTCGGGCGAGCCCATCAGCAGCTGTCGCACGTTGGGGTCGAAGGTCACCGTCGCAGTCCGCCGGGCGTGGGCCGCGAGCCGACGAAGCACGGCGCCACCCGGAGGCGTCGTCAGGGCGAGCGACCCCACGTGCAGGGCATGTACGTCGTCGACGGACCCCTCCAGCTCCCCGTCGGTCCACTGCCAGTCGGCGGTGCCGTCGACCCGGAAGTCGTACTCCGCCGACCCGTCGGCAGCCAGCACGACGATCGCCAGCGAGGAGGGCTGCGCGGCGACCACCGCGCGCGTGAGGTCGACGCCGTTGTCCTCGAGGTGACGGCGCAGCCGCCTGCCGAAGACGTCCGACGAGAGCCGTGCCAGCATCCGGACGGGGACGCCGAGCCGGGCCAGCCCCACCGCGACGTTCGCCGGGCTGCCGCCCGGTGCGGCGCGGAACAGACCGTCCGACCCGGCCGGCACGAGGTCGGTGATCGCCTCGCCCGCGACCGCGACGACGACACCTGCGGAGCCCACGCCGCCGAACCTATCGCCCACCGCGTCGCCCCTGATGTCGCTGACGGCTGATCAGTCCTGCGGCGGGGCGGTCGTGCGCCGCACGACGAGCCGCGTCGGCACCGTGAGGGCCTGCGGGAGCACCTCGCAGTCGTCGTCGGCCGACAGCGCGTCGAGCAGCAGCTGGGCTGCGAGCTGTCCCTGCTCGTGCACCGGCTGCGCGACCGTCGACAGCTCGAAGAACTCGGCCATCTCGTGGTCGTCGATGCCGATCACGGAGATGTCCTCGGGCACCCGCAACCCGGCTTCCCGGATCGCGTGCACGGCCCCCACCGCCATCTCGTCGGAGGCCGCGAACACCGCCGTCGGGCGAGGATCGGCCTCGAGCAGCAGCCGCATCGCGGCGAGCCCGCCCCGCACGGTGAAGTCGCCGACGACCTCCCACGACCACGGCCCGGTCAGCTTCGCGGCGCGCATCGCCGACCGGTAGCCATGCAGGCGGTCGAGGGGCGCGGCGAAGTCCAGCTGCTCCTCGAGCGACCCGCCGATGTAGCCGATCCGGCGGTGGCCGAGGCTGATCAGGTGGCGCATCGCGATCCGCGCCGTCTCGTCGTCGTCGATCCGGACGCTGGACCACCCGGGCACGGTCGCCCCTACGACGGCGACCGGCCGGTCGAGCTTGTCGAGGGCGGCGACCTCGTCGGGGGTCGGCGTCAGGCTGAGCACCAGGACCGCGTCGACCCGCTTGCGCAGGAGGTGAGTCTCGAAGACCCGTCGGCGCGCCTCCCGGTCACCGCCGAGGTTGTAGAGCAAGAGGTCGTAGCCCG
>DASVED010000121.1:0-6775 GCA_036380775.1 Actinomycetes bacterium | reverse complement strand
TACGGCGTCATCCTCGACCTGCTGCGCGCCTCGGTCGCCGCCGACCCGACCAAGTACACGCGGATGGGCGGGGGCATCAAGGGGGTCACCGAGGAGACCACCACCGGTGTGCACCGGCTCTACGACTTCGCCAAGTCCGGTGAGCTGCTCTTCCCGGCCATCAACGTCAACGACTCGGTGACGAAGAGCAAGTTCGACAACAAGTACGGCACCAGGCACTCGCTGATCGACGGCATCAACCGCGCCACCGACGTGCTGATCGGCGGCAAGGTCGCAGTGGTCCTCGGCTACGGCGACGTCGGCAAGGGCAGCGCCGAGTCGCTGCGTGGCCAGGGTGCTCGGGTCATCATCACCGAGATCGACCCCATCTGCGCACTGCAGGCTGCGATGGACGGCTACCAGGTGGCCCGGCTCGAGGACGTGGTCGAGACGGCGGACATCTTCATCACGGCCACCGGCAACAAGGACATCATCAGCGCCGCCGACATGGCCCGGATGAAGCACCAGGCGATCGTCGGCAACATCGGTCACTTCGACAACGAGATCGACATGGCCGGACTCGCCCGCACAAAGGGCATCCGCCGCACGACGATCAAGCCGCAGGTCGACGAGTGGACCTTCGCTGACGGCCACTCGGTGATCGTGCTCTCCGAGGGCCGGCTGCTGAACCTCGGCAACGCGACCGGTCATCCGAGCTTCGTGATGTCGAACTCGTTCGCCAACCAGACGATCGCGCAGATCGAGCTGTGGACGAAGAACGACCAGTACGACCGGCAGGTCTATGTGCTGCCGAAGCACCTGGACGAGAAGGTCGCGCGGCTGCACCTCGACGCCCTCGGCGTCCGGCTCACCCAGCTCACGAAGGAGCAAGCGGAGTACATCGGCGTCGACGTGGCGGGTCCGTACAAGCCCGACCACTACCGCTACTGATCCTGGCTGCTCTCTGACTGCTCCCAGCGGCGCCGGTTCCCGGAAGGGGCCGGCGCCGTTCGCGTGGGTCGGTCGCTAGCCGCTCTTCGTGTCGCCGCGCACGATGCCGGTCGCGATGTCGCGCAGCTTCCGGTTGAGTCGCTGGGAGGCCTGGGAGAGCATCGCGAACGCCTCGTCGGACGAGATGCCGTGCGTGGCCATCAGGATGCCGATGGCGGCCCCGATCTCGCGGTTGGTCGCCATGCCCTCCTCGAACTGCGCCGCTCGCTCGGAGTGCCGGGCGCCGGCGACGGCTACCGAGGCGAACGACGCGAGAACTGCGGCCTGGCCGATCGAGCTCTCGTCGAAGGCGCCCGGCCGGTCCGCGAACACGTTGAGTGCACCGTGGCGCCGGCCGTCGTCGACGAGAGGGACGGCGAGCATCGCGCGCACCGGCGTGCGACGCAGCACCACCTCGGCCAGCGCCGGCCAGCGCGACCCGTCGGCGATGTCATTGTCGACCTGCACGACCTGGTCGGTGCTCGCCTCCAGGCACGGTCCCTCGCCGAGCTCGTTCTGCAGCTCGTCGATGAGCCGCATGACGTCGTCGGTGGCGGCACCGCTGTGGAACCGGTCGCCGTCGAGCAGGCCGATCGCGGCCCGGTCGCAGCCGTCGACCAGCGTGACCGCCGCCTGCACGACCACCTGCTGGACTTCCTCGACCGTCTTCCCGTCGCGCAGCTGCTGCGCGAGGATCGCGAACTGGTCCTGTGGGGTCAGCTGGTCGGTCATGCGGCCCCCTCCAGTCGGAACGCTCGGAGATCTGTGCGTCGTCCATGGCTCGACCGACGCGGCGATGCTACGACACCACTGTGCCAGCGCCAGGGTCAGCCGGGCGGCGCGAACGGGTCGTCCGGCCGGTGTACCGCGTCGGTCCGCGGGTGCGCCGCGGGCGACCAGCCGCCGGCCGGCGGGCCGGGCGGGACGCCCCACGGCGGGCCGGGCGGCGCGCCCCACGGCTGCTGCTGCGCAGTGCCCAGCCGGGCCAGCTCGCGCCGCCGCCGCTCGGCGAGGACGGCGGCGAGGAAGGCCCACGCCGGCGTGCCGGGAGGCGGCGCCGGCGCGGTCACCGCGGCCAGCGCTCCCGCGATGCGCGAGCCCATCTCCTCGCTTGCGGCCGGTGACAGCTCGCCGGCCCGGGCGAGGTACTGCCGGGCCGCGAGCGCCAGGTCGTCCGGCACGCGCGAGAGGTCGAGGCCCGCGGCCCAGCCGGCCAGCGGCGGTGGCATGGCGGCGACCGGGCCACCCTGCGTCGGCACCCGTTCGTGCACCACGACGGTGCCGGCCAGGAAGTCGCCGAGCCGCTTCCCTCGGGGCGAGGCCAGCGACGTCACCAGTGCGACGGAGCCGAAGGTGATCCAGATCTCGACCACGGCCATCAGCCCGCGCACGAAGGCATGCCGGAACCTGGCCGGTCCACCGTCCTCACGTACCACGCGCAGGCCGAGCGCCATCTTGCCCAGCGTCCTGCCCCGGGTCGCGGTCTCCATGGCGACCGGGTAGCCCAGGATCACCGACAGGTAGAACAGCAGGCCGAGAGCGGCGGCGAGCGCGTCGTCGACGGCGCTGACCACGCCGGCCACGACGAACGTCCCGGCCAGCAGCACGGACAGCTGGACGGTCAGGTCGATGGCCAGGGCCAGCGACCTGCTGGCCAGCTTGGCCAGCCGCAGCTCGAGGACGACCGCGTCGCCCGTCACGAGGTCCGACATGACCAGGAAGGCTAGTGGGCCCCTGCTCGGCGGATAGCCTTCCGCGGTGGACATCGACGCGTACGTCGCGGCCCACCGCGGGGACTGGCAGCGGCTGGAGCAGCTGCTGCGCCGGTCGGGCGGGTTGCGCTCGCGGCGGACCGGGGCCGAGGTGGACGAGCTCGTGACGCTCTACCAGCGGGTCGCGACCCACCTGTCCGTGGTGCGGTCCGCGTCGCCGGACCCGGCTCTGGTCGGCCGGCTGTCCTCGCTCGTCGCGCGCGCCAGGTCGGTGGTGACCGGCACCGAGGCGCCGGCCTGGTCCGACCTCGCCCGCTTCTTCACGGTCGTCTTCCCCGCCGCGCTCTACCGCAGCGCGCGGTGGTGGGTCGCCGTCGGCACCGCGTTCTGCCTGGTCGGCCTGGTCGTGGGCTGGTGGGTGGCGGCCAACCCGGAGGTGCAGGCGAGCATCGCCGCGCCGGAGCAGATCCGCCAGCTCGTCGAGAGGGACTTCGAGAACTACTACTCCTCGGCGCCCGCCGGCTCGTTCGCCGCGAAGGTGGCCACGAACAACGCCTGGGTGTCCGCGCTCGCCCTGGCTCTCGGGGTGCTCCTGCTGCCGGTGGTCTACATCCTGTGGACCAACGCGCTGAACGTCGGGATCTCCGGTGGCCTGATGGCGGCCGGTGGACGCCTCGACCTGTTCTTCGGTCTGATCCTGCCGCACGGCCTGCTGGAGCTCACCTGTGTGTTCGTCGCCGCGGGTGCCGGCCTGCGGCTCGGCTGGTCCTGGATCGACCCCGGACCGCGCAGCCGGTCGCAGGCGCTGGCCGAGGAGGGCCAGGCAGCCGGCGCGCTGGCCCTGGGCCTGGCGGCGACGCTGTGCATCTCCGGGGTGGTCGAAGCGTTCGTGACGCCGTCGGGCCTGCCGACCTGGGCCCGGATCGGCATCGGGGCCTCGCTGTGGGCCGGCTTCCTCTGCTACGTCGTGGTTCTCGGGGGACGCGCGGTGCGTGCCGGCGAGACCGGTGCCCTGCGCGGCGCCGGGCGGACGGCCGAGGCGCCGGTGACCGGCTGACGTCGGGTGCTGCAGGGGTCCAACAACCCGGAGTGCATGAGAATCGCGGTGAAAACGCATCGTGCCTACGCTGGTTGCCCCGCTCGCAACAGGATTGCACCGCGATTCCACGCACCGACGGCGTGACCGGGCGTTTCCGCGGAGACGTCGGGGCCGGGCGGACGGCCGAGGCGCCGATGACCGGCTAGAGCCGGCCGGCGGCCTTGAGCTCGAGGTAGCGGTCGGCGAGGAGCGGAGCCAGCCGGTCGGGCGCGGCGTCGACGACCTCGACGCCCCGTCGGCTCAGCACCTGGGCGACCCTGCGGCGGTCGCCGCGGGTGCGCTCGGCGGCGGCGGCTTCGTATACCCCCGCTGCGTCGCCGCGGGCCGCCGCCATCTCCTCGACCCGCGGGTCGGCGACCGACGCGAGGACGACCTGGTGCCGTCGGGTGAGCTGCCCGAGCACCGGCAGCAGGCCCTCCTCGACGGGTGCCGTGTCCAGTGCGGTCAGCAGCACGACCAGGCTGCGCCGGGCCGACCGCGACAGCACGGTCGCGACCATCCCCCGGTAGTCGGGCTCGACGAGCGTGGCGTCCAGCGGGGCGAGGGCCTGCACGAGCGCGGGGAGCAGACCGGTGGCGGGCACCCCCTCGACGCGCGCGCGCACCGTCCGGTCGTACGCGAGGAGATCGACCCGGTCGCCGGCCCGGGACGCCAGCGCCGCCAGGAGCAGCGCCGCGTCCATCGCCGAGTCCAGCCGTGGCGCGTCACCGACCCGGCCGGCGGCGGTGCGCCCGCAGTCCAGGACGAGCAGCACCCGGCGGTCCCGCTCCGGACGCCAGGTGCGGACCATGACGTCGGCGGCGCGCGCGGTCGCCCGCCAGTCGATCGACCGTACGTCGTCACCGTCGACGTACTCGCGCAGTGCGTCGAACTCGGTGCCCTGGCCGCGCACCCGCACAGCCGACCGGCCGTCGAGCTCGCGCAGCCGGGCCAGCCGGGAGGGCAGGTGCCGGCGGCTGGTGAACGGCGGCAGCGCCCGCAGCCGCCAGGGGACCCGGTGGGAGCCCTGGCGGGCGGCCAGGCCGAGGGGGCCGAGCGCGCGCACGGTCACCCGGTCCGGGATGCGGTCACCGCGCCGGGTCGGGCGCAGCAGGGTGACGAGGCGCCGCTGCTCACCGGGAGGGACGTCCACGACGTGGCGCGGCTCGGCGGCCCCGGCACTCGGTGGCCACGCGTCGCGCAGCCGTCCGCGCACCCGGCGCCGACCGGGGTTGGTCAGCGTGAGCCGCACCGTCGCCGTCTCGCCGAGCCGCACCGCCGTGTCGCCGTCGCGGCTCAGCCGCAGGGCACGCACCGACCCGGCCAGAGCGATGTCCACCGCCGCGAGGACGAGCAGGGCGAGGGTGGCGAGGAGCACGCCCCACCCGGTCGGCGCCAGCAGCCCGACGGCAATCGCCACCGCCACCGCGACCAGCCCGAGTCGTCCGGTCAGCGCCACGGCTGTGTCCGTGTCATCGGGGGAGTCACCGTGGGACGGGAACCGCGCCGAGCACGCCGTCGAGAACGGCGTCGGGAGTGACGCCCTCCAGCTCGGCCTCGGGGCGCAGCTCCACCCGGTGCCGCAGGGCCGGCCGGGCCAGCGCCTTGACGTCGTCGGGCGTGACGTAGTCGCGCCCGGACAGCCAGGCCCAGGCTCGCGCGGCGGACATCAGACCGGTCGCTCCCCGGGGGGACACACCCAGCTGCAGGGACGGCGAGGACCGGGTGGCCCGCGCCAGGTCGACGACATAGCCGACGACCTCCGGTGCCAGCGCGACCCGTCGCACCGCGGCCCGACCGGCCTCCAGCTCGGCGGCCCCGGCGACCGCCGTCACACCGGCCGCCCGGAGGTCGCGCGGGTCGAAGCCGTCGGCGTGACGGGTCAGGACCGTCATCTCGTCGTCGCGCGACGGCAGGGGCATGGTCAGCTTGAGGAGGAAGCGGTCGAGCTGGGCCTCGGGCAGCGGGTAGGTGCCCTCGTACTCCACCGGGTTCTGCGTCGCCACGACGACGAACGGGTCGGGCAGCGGGCGGGCCGACCCCTCGACGGTGACCTGCCGCTCCTCCATCGCCTCCAGGAGCGCGGCCTGGGTCTTGGGCGGTGTGCGGTTGATCTCGTCGGCAAGCAGCAGGTTCGTGAAGACCGGTCCCTCGCGGAACGAGAACGCCGAGCTGCGGGCGTCGTACACCAATGAGCCGGTGACGTCGCCCGGCATCAGGTCGGGGGTGAACTGCACCCGCTTGGTGCCCAGCGACAGCGACGCCGACAGCGCCCGGACCAGCAGCGTCTTCGCCACGCCGGGGACGCCCTCGAGCAGGACGTGACCACGGCAGAGCAGGGCGATCACCAGTCCGGTGACGGCCGCGTCCTGGCCGACCACCGCCTTGGCCACCTCGGCGCGTACGGCCTGGAGCGCAGCCAGGGCGTCGGGGTCTGTCACGGTCGGCGGACCTCCCTCTCCAGGGCGTCGAGGTCGTCGGCGAGCCGCACGAGCGCGGCGTCGTCGGCAGGTGCGGCACCGTACAACAGGGACCCCACCTCGCCCTGGGTACGCCGGGACCGGGCTGCCACGGCGTCCACCACCGTGGGTGCCTCGGCGCGCGGCGGCAGCCCCACCAGCGCCGCCAACCGGGACCGGAGCGCGTCCCGCAGCGCCTCGGCAGCGGTGTCCCGCGCCCCACCCCGCCGGTAGAGGCGGGCCCGGCCCTCCACCGCCTCCGCGGCGCGGACGACGACCGGCAGCGGCTCCGTCACGACCGGCCCCAGCCGGCGGGCCCGCCACAGGGCGAGCAGCAGCACGGCGACCGCGAGCTGGACGAGGCCCCACCAGACGCCGTCGGGAACCAGGTCGTAGAACGAGCGATCCGCAGCGGACGACGGGACGTCTGCCAGGGACGGGAGGTACCAGACCAGCCGGTCGTGGCCGCCGAGCAGTCCCAGCGCCAGCGCCGCGTTGCCCTCGTCGTCGAACCGGGAGTTGGTCAGCGGGCTGCCGTTGCCGAGGACCGTCACGGT
>DASVED010000120.1:0-3350 GCA_036380775.1 Actinomycetes bacterium | reverse complement strand
TCGGTCTCGACCTGCTTGGCGATCTCGCGCGCGAGCACCTGTGCCGCGATGTCGTCCACGACGTCGGGTAGCACCATCACCCGCACCTCGCGACCGGCCTGCATCGCGAACACCCTGTCCACGCCGTCGTGCCCCACCGCGATCTCTTCGAGGCGCTGCAGCCGCTTGACGTAGGCCTCCAGTGACTCCCGGCGCGCGCCGGGACGCCCGCCGCTGATGGCGTCGGCCGCCTGGGTCAGCACCGCCTCGACAGTGCGCGGCTCGACCTCCTGGTGGTGGGCCTCGATCGCGTGCACGACATCCGGGTGCTCGCCGCAGCGCCGCGCCACGTCCGCCCCGACGATTGCGTGCGAGCCCTCGACCTCGTGGGTGAGCGCCTTTCCGATGTCGTGCAGCAGGCCGCACCGGCGCAGCAGGGCGGGGTCCAGCCCGAGCTCGGCCGCCATCAGGCCGGCCACGTGGGCCGTCTCGAGCAGGTGCTTGAGGACGTTCTGGCCGTACGACGTCCGGTACCGCAGCCGGCCCAGCAGCATCACGAGCTCCGGGTGCAGGTCGGTCACGCCGACATCCAGCAGGGCGTCCTCGGCGGCGCGCTGGCACAGGGCGTCCACCTCGGTCTTGGCGCGCTCGAAGGAGTCCTCGATGCGCTGCGGGTGGATCCGGCCGTCCATGACCAGCGCCTCGAGCGTCAGGCGCCCGACCTCGCGGCGGACCGGGTCGAAGCAGGAGAGCAGGACCGCCTCCGGCGTGTCGTCGATGATCAGGTTGACCCCGGTCACCTGCTCGAAGCTGCGGATGTTGCGGCCCTCACGGCCGATGATCCGGCCTTTCATCTCGTCTCCGGGCAGGTGCAGCACGGACACGACGGACTCGGTGGTCTGCTCGGTCGCCAGCCGCTGGATCGCGCCGACGACGATCTCCCGGGCCCGGGCCTCACCGTCCTGCTGCGCTTCCCGCTCGATGGCGCGGACGACGAGCGCCGCGTCGCGCTTGGCCTGCGACTCGACCGTCGCCACCAGCTCGGCGCGCGCCTGCTCGGCGGTGAGGCCCGCCGTCTGCTCGAGCAGCTGCCTGCGACGGGTCTCCAGGTCGGCGAGCGCGGACTGCCGGGACACCAGGTCGTGCTCCTGGCGGGCCAGCTCGTGACCGCGCTCCTCGAGGTGGTGGAACTCGGCGTCGAGGCGCTCCTCCCGCTCGGTGACCCGGTGGTCCCGGCGCTCGAGGTCGGCGCGCTGCTCCTTGATGTCCTCCCGTTGCGCCGTCGCCTGCTCGTCGGCCGCTGCGCGGGCCGCGGCCGCCGCGGCGTCCGGCATGGTCCTCCGCCGGGCGCGGAGCACGGCGGCGACCAGCAGCACGATCGCGAGCAGCTCGACGGCTGCCACCCCGGTCAGGGCCAGGAGACCTGCATCCGCCATAGCGCGCCTCCTTGCCCGATGAGGCGACGGCGGAGCAGGCCACCGGTGGTCACCGGCCGCGAGTCAGCACAGATGTCGTTGTCTGGTCAGACCGGCCCTCACGGACCGGCGGATGTCGTCGTCTCGCCCAGCAGTGTCGGGGGGCCCCGGGAGCGCGAGCCCCTAGGGGCGAGGCTAGATCCAGGTCACAGGACGGTCAAGGACGATCAGCCCGGGTCCGGCTTGCGGGCAGGCTTAGGCCCGTGGGCGAGCTGCGCGAGTGGGGCGACGACGAGACGCCTCCGGCGGTTCTCGCCGCGACCCACCGGCTCGTCGTGACCGCGTTCGCCGCCGACGGCACCGAGTTCTCCGCCGACGACTGGCAGCACACCACCGGCGGCCGACGGGTGGTGGTTTTCGACGGGGAGATCCCGGTTGCTCACGCGGCCGTCGTGCCGCGCACCCTGTGGGTCGGCGACCGGGGGTTGCGCACCGGATATGTCGAGGGGGTCGCCACGGCCGCCGACCGGCAAGGTGCCGGCCTGGGGTCGCTGGTGATGACCCGGGTCGGAGAGCTGGTGCTGAGGGACTACGAGATGGGCGCGCTCTCGACGGGCAGCCCGGCGTTCTACGTCCGGCTCGGCTGGGAGCGGTGGCAGGGGCCGACCTTCGTCCGGGACGGCGACACGTGGGTCAGGACACCTGGCGAGGACGACGGCGTGATGGTGCTGCGCTGCGGACCGACCGCGGACGTCGACCTGACCGCAACCATCTCCTGCGAACGCCGCTCCGGCGACGACTGGTAGCCGCCTCAGTCGCCTCGACTGGCATCCGCCTAGTCGAACCGGTCGACCCCGGCGGGATCGCTGGTGATGTCGGCGTCCTCGGCGTCCTCGACGCCCTCCGCGGCCAGCGCAGCGCGCACCACCCGATGGGCCACGCTCGACGGGTAGCCCTTGCGCGCCAGCATGCCGGCCAGCCGTCGCACCCTGGCCGGATAGGCCAGCCCGCGGGTCGACGGGAGGCGGCGTGCGACCAGCGCCTCGGCGGCGGCCACTTCGTCGTCGGGCCCGATGCCGTCCAGCGCCGTCTCGGCGAGGTCGTCGGCGACACCCTTGCGCCGCAGCTCATGCTGCAGCGCCCGGCGGGACAGGCCACGCCCGCTGTGACGGGACCGCACCCACATCTCGGCGTAGGCCGCGTCGTCGACCAGACCCACCTCGGTGAACCGGTCGAGCACCCGCTCGGCCACGTCGTCGGGCACGGCCCGGGACGCCAGGTCCGCCGCGAGCTCGGCCCGGGTGCGGGGCGCCGCCGTCAGCCGACGGAGCACCACACCACGGGCCACCGACTCGGGGTCGGCATCGGGACCGTCGTCCGCGAGGCTGCCCGGGGTCGGACCGTCCGGCCCGCCCCGGGACCGAGCCCGTCGCACCGAGGACATCGTCAGATGTCGCTCGGCTTCACCGCCGGCGCAGGCGGCGCCGGCAACGCAGCGGCATCGGCGGGCACATCGACGCGGGGACCGATGTTGAGCTTCTCCTTGATCTTCTTCTCCAGCTCGTCGGCCAGGTCGGGGTTGTCGCGCAGGAAGGCGCGGGAGTTCTCCTTGCCCTGACCGAGCTGGTCGCCCTCGTAGGTGTACCAGGCGCCGGACTTGCGGACGAAGCCCTGCTCGACACCGACGTCGATCAGGCCGCCTTCGCGGCTGATCCCGCTGCCGAACATCAGGTCCATCTCGGCCTGCCGGAACGGCGGCGACACCTTGTTCTTGACCACCTTGACCCGGACCCGGTTGCCCACGGCCTCCTGGCCGTCCTTGAGCGTCTCGATGCGTCGCACGTCGAGCCGCACCGACGCGTAGAACTTCAGCGCCTTGCCGCCCGATGTCGTCTCGGGACTTCCAAACATCACACCTATTTTTTCGCGCAGCTGGTTGATGAAGATCGCGGTCGT
>DASVED010000119.1:0-2347 GCA_036380775.1 Actinomycetes bacterium | reverse complement strand
ACGGCGGGGGACCACCTCTTCCGCCACCTCAACGTATAGCGCCTGCGGGGGCTTGCGGCAAGACCCGGGTCGTGCCGCAGAATCGCCGACCGATGCCAGAACGTGCCGTCACATGGGGGTCGTGAAAGTGCGCGAGTTGTTGTCGATCAGTGCCTTTGACCTTCCCGACCACCACAGCCTGAAGGCCGACCCGACGCTGATCGCGCGCGACGAGCAGCACTTCACGGCCGTCGCGGAGAGCCTCGAGCGGTCGATCGCCGACCTGTCCGACCGCCTCGACGCCGTACGCAAGACGCCGGGTGGCATAGGCCAGGAGGCGATGGACCGGGACATGGAGGTCCACCGGCTGACCGCTCGCTTGCGCGCCCTGCGTCGCTTCGGCCTGGACCTGTGCCTGGGACACATCGTCAGCGCGGACAACCCTGAGCCCGTGTACGTCGGACGGCTCGGCCTCACGGACAGCACCGGTCGTCGGCTGCTGCTCGACTGGCGCTCGCCCGCGGCTGAGCCGTTCTTCGGAGCGACCCACGCGAATCCGATGGGTCTGGCAAGCCGCCGCAGGTATCGCTGGACCCGCGGCCGGATCAGCGACTACTGGGACGAGGTGTTCACGGCCGAGGGGTACGTCGGGCACCACGCCGCGCTCGACGACCAGTCCGCCTTCATCGCCAGCCTGGGCAGCCACCGGTCGGCCCGGATGCGTGACGTGCTCGGCACCATCCAGGCCGACCAGGACGCCATCATCCGCGCGGGATCCCGCGGCGCTCTCGTCGTCGACGGCGGTCCGGGTACGGGGAAGACGGTCGTCGCTCTGCACCGCTCCGCCTACCTCCTCTACTCCGACCCCCGCCTCGGTCACCGCCGGGGCGGCGTTCTGTTCATCGGACCGCACCAGCCCTACCTGGCCTACGTCTCCGACGTGCTCCCCAGCCTCGGGGAGGAGGGCGTGCGGACCTGCACGCTGCGGGACCTCGTCCCCGAGGGAGCAGCGGCAGCGATCGAGACCGACCCGAACGTGGCCCGCCTGAAGTCGTCCGCAAACCTGGTGCAGGCGATCGAGACGGCCGTCAGGTTCTACGAGGAGCCGCCCACCGCGGGGATGACTGTCTCGACCGACTGGTCCGACACCTGGCTCGGCCCCGACGACTGGGCTGAGGCGTTCGACGCAGCCGCCGGTACTCCGCACAACGAGGCCCGCGACCAGATCTGGGAGGAACTGGTCACGATCCTGATGGACAAGCACGACGAGGACGACGCCCAGGCCGGTCCGCGCCGGACGTCGCTTCAGCAGAACGAGGAGCTGCTCACGGCCCTCCACAGCGCGTGGCCACTGATCGAAGCGGCTGACCTCGTCGGAGACCTGTGGTCGGTACCCGCCTACCTGCGGAAGTGCGCTCCCTGGCTCAGTGCCGAGGACGTGCGGGCGCTGCAGCGCGAGGACGCCCAGGCCTGGACGGTGTCCGACCTGCCGCTCCTGGACGCAGCACGGCAGCGGCTCGGCGACCCGGAGGCGTCACGACGCAAGCGTCGACATGACGCCACCGTCGCCGCCGAACGTGAGCGCACGGCCAGGGTCGTGGACGACCTGATAGCGGTCGCCGACGACGAGTACGGCTCGGGCCTGGTGACGATGCTGCGCGGCGAGGACTTCCAGGACGCCCTGGTCGACGAGACCGCGCTGCCCAGCACCGACCCGGACCCGCTCGCCGGCCCGTTTGCGCACATCGTCGTGGACGAGGCCCAGGAGCTGACCGACGCGGAGTGGCAGATGCTGCTGCTGCGCTGCCCGTCCCGGAGCTTTACCGTCGTCGGGGACCGCGCCCAGGCCAGACACGGGTTCACGGAGTCATGGCAGGACCGGCTCGAACGGGTCGGGCTCGACCGGATCCACCTGGCAACCCTTTCCATCAACTACCGGACGCCGGAAGCGGTCATGGTGGAGGCGGAGCCAGTCATCCGAGCCGTGCTCCCGGACGCCAACGTGCCGACCTCGATCCGCAGCACCGACGTCCCCGTCGTGCACGGATCTGCGTCGGACCTGGGCCCGATCCTGGACACCTGGCTCGCCGAACATCCCGAAGGGATCGCCTGCGTCATCGGGACTGGTGACATCGACGCTGGCAGGTTCCAGGCAGGTGCCACAGGGTCCCGCATCCGGTCGCTGACCCCGGAGCTGTCGAAGGGGCTCGAGTTCGACCTGGTCGTGCTCATCGACCCGGAGACGTTCGGCACGGGCATCGAAGGAGCGGTCGACCGCTATGTCGCGATGACCCGGGCGACCCAGCAACTCGTCATCCTCACGTCCTCCTGACGTCGGCTCGCCGCCGGGACCGATGACTTCCCGGCG
>DASVED010000118.1:0-4830 GCA_036380775.1 Actinomycetes bacterium | reverse complement strand
ATGCCCGCGTAGCGCAGCGACTGGACGCGGTCCTCGCGCATCCCGATCACCCGGGCGATCAGCACCGACGCGGCCGAGACGCGTTCGCTGTGGCCGCGGGTGTAGTGGTCCTTCGTCTCCACCGCGGCCATCAGCGCCCGCACCGTGCGGTCGTACGCGTGCTGCTCCTCCGCGTACTGGGAGTACGCCCAACGGGCCACGAGAAGCGGGAGCAGCAGCAGGACGGCGGCAGTAGGGCCGACGCCCGCCCCGTCCGGGTCCCAGAGCACCGCCAGCAGAAGGCCGAAGACGCCATACCCCACATAGCCTGCGACCGAGCTCGCCATCGTGCCCTGCAGGACGACCCGCATGGGGACGCGTTGGTGAAGGTGCACGACGGCCGCGACGAGCAGGCCGTTGACGATGCAGTGCACGGCGAGGGCGGCGACGAAGGGTCCGATCAGGCGGGGAAAGCTGTTCTCCTGGATCTCGGTGCCACCGAGCAGCCAGAAAGTCAGGCCGGACGCGGCGAAGGCGATGGTGGTCTGCGCGGTGTTGAAGATGCGCTTCACGATCGGCTCTCGATCGAACACCAGCAGGCTCGTCGCGCCGAGCAGCACCGCACCCCACGGGCCGAGCAGGGGCAGGGCGGCCATCGAGGTGACCGAGCCGAGGGCTATCGTCGCCGAGTCCCGCGACCCGCGCAGACCTAGAGAGTCCGTGAGAACGAGCAGGAGCGCGAGGCTGGCGAAAGTCATCGGATCGATGCGATCCCGGCCCGCGATCACAGCTGCGACAGGCAGAGGCACCGCGGCAATGACGACGAACGCGACGAAGAGTCGCGCGCCACGCGGCAGCGGTTGCATCCCACTCCCGTCCGATCGGGTCGTTGCTGCAGAGAGAGTGACGGGGACCGGCAGCGCAGGGGCTGCTTGCCTTCACCAACGCCAGTGGGCACCGGACTGAAGGAACTGCTCGACAGCGGACACGATCTTCTTCAATTGACTCTCATCCCTTTCGGATTCAAGTCACGGGCACCGCTATATCAAGCCCGTGCAGGATCCGCTCCGCTGGGGACGATCGGTAATACAGGATGAAGAACAACGCTGCTGCTGATCGACGCACACAGACATCTTCTTGTGCTGCCGATCCCGATCACGCTCTCTGCAGTTGTCAAGCACCCCGCTGACGGCGGCCCCGAACCGGCGCGGGAGAGCCGAAGTCCTCCTGGAGAGGAACCTCGGCTCGTTCGCGCTGCAAGTGAAGGGCGCAGGTAAACCTCGCGTCAAGGGTTTCGCCGATTTGGGTCTAGATGCCCCATGCGACTTGTCCGAAAGGACTAGTCCGGACCATTAGCCCGATCCGGTGTCAGTGTCCGCCTACGACGGACGTCGCAGCTCTGTTTGACGGACGACGACAAGATCACTGCCGTACCCTCCGGCCAGAGACGCCAGCCGCTCCGCGCCGGCGAGAAAGGGCGGGAATGTCGACCGACGCGGGCCACGAGCGGGTGTACCGCGACCTCGTCGCCGGCCTGGTCGACGCTCGCGACGACCCGGTGACAGCCCGGTTCGACGACGAGATCGAGGCGGCCGTCGCCCGCGGCGACATGACCGCTGACATGGCCCACCGGCTCCGCTTCTGGCAGCGCGCCTCGGTTCGCGCGCTCGCGGACCACACCATGACCGTCCTGCCTGCCGCGCTGGGGGCGTTGGCCGCGTCACGTGACGACGTCCGGGCCTACGCCCAGGAGATGGTCGCGACCATCGCCCCGGCCGCTCAGCCCGTGGCACGGACCGTCGACATCCGCGACACGCCGGACCCAGCTTCAAGCGCGGCGCCCCGTGCACCGAGCAGTCTGGGGTCACCATCACCGCGTCTCATGGTCGCCGACCTCGTCCTCACCCCATCCACCGCCCGCACCAAGCACTGAACCGGAGGGGTCCCACCACATGCCCACCCTGCGCCTCCTGCCCGAGCTCGAGGACGCGCTGCGACACCTCCCCGGCATCAAGGCCGCCAGCGTCGTCACGGGTCCCGACGCGGTGCCCACCGAGGTGCACGTGCTGGCCGCGCCGGGAAAGGCGGCCAAGCAGGTCGTGCGCGACGTGCAGTCGCTGGCGCTCGCGCGCTACGACATCGACATCGACCACCGCATCGTCTCGGTCGTGCAGATGGGCGATGACGAGGTCCGCGCCGTTCCATCCGCCGGCGAGGAGGAGACGGACGAGGAGGACGCCGCCGACCCAGTCGTCCGGCCGTCGGTCTCCGCCGTGATGGTGCGCAGCAGCAGCGGCGAGACGCAGGCCTCGGTGACCCTGAGCATCGGCGACCAGTCCTTCGAGGGCCACAGCCAGGGTCCTGCCGGCCAGTCGCACCGGCCCCGGCTCGTCGCTCTCGCGACTCTGGAAGCGGTGTCGGAGCTGCTCGGACAGCCGTGCGAGGTCGAGTCCGCCGCGATCGTCGCGACCGGATCGCGCGAGATCGCGCTGTCCGTCCTGACCGTGATGGTGCCGCGGACCGGCGAACAGGTCCTCACCGGAGCCGCGGTGGTCCGCGGCGACGAGGCAGACGCGGTCGTGCGATCCGTCCTGGCGGCGCTGAACCGCCAGCTGGCCGGCTGACCGGTCACTCGGTGGCGGGCCTAGGCCCAGTCGGGGCCGATCCTGCTGCAGGTCGAGAGGAGCTCGACGTGCGGCTCGGCCACACCGCGGGCGAGCACGAGAAGCCGGGTGACGTCGACCTCGGCCAATGAGTAGACGACGTGCTTGCCGGCGCGACGCCTGGTGACGAAGCCGCAGTGCGCCAGGCACGCCAGGTGGTTGGAGACCCTGCTGCGCGGGGGCATGCCGAGCGCGGTGACCAGGGCCGCCACCGAGGCCGGACCGTCCGCGAGCCGCTCCAGGATCCGGACGCGCGTCTCGTCGCCGAGGACTCGGAACAACCGGGCCAGCGCGACGGGGCCTACGGGCAGCGCGCGAACGGGCTGGTCGACGACGGACATGGCGCACAGCGTACGTCGCGACTCCCCGACGGGACATGAGGACCTGTCATGACAGGAAACCCTGTCCCTGCGCTACTCTCACGGCCGCGCGGCGCGGGTGACCCCCGACCCCGTCGTGCGCCGGCGCCGCTCGGGTGCCCCCGACCCGGGCGGCGCCCCCGCGCGTCAGGGCCGCAGCATCGTCTTGATCGAACGGCGCTCGTCCCTCGCTGCATAGGCGTCGGCGGCCTGGTCCAGCGGGAGCTCGAGGTCGAACACCCGACCGGGGGTGATCGCCCCGGACCAGGTGTCCGCCAGCAGGTCCTCGAGATAGCCCCGTACGGGCGCGACTCCACCGCCGACCGAGACGTTCCGGTCGAAGAGCTCACGGATGGGCAGCTCCGGGCCGCCGTTGGGCGCGCCGACGTACCCGACCCGGCCGCCCGGTCGCGCTGCACCGATCGCCTGCTGCATCGACTCCTTCGTGCCGACGCACTCGAGCACCGCGTCGGCCCCTGTTCCCGACAACAGGTCTTCGATCCGGGCGACACCGTCCGCGCCCCGCTCCTCGACGATGTCGGTCGCGCCGAACTCGCGCGCGACGGCCTGCCGGTCGGTGTGCCGCGACATGGCGATCACCCGGTCGGCGCCGAGGCGGCGGGCAGCGAGCACGGCGCAGAGCCCGACCGCGCCGTCACCGACGACGACCGCGGTGGTGCCCGGGCCGACACCCGCGGCCACAGCGGCATGGTGCCCGGTCCCCATCACGTCCGAGAGCGCCAGCAGCGACGGCACCATCGAGTCGTGGGGCATCTCCGGGGTCGCGACCAGTGTCCCGTCCGCCATGGCGACCCGAACCGCCTCCCCCTGCCCGCCGTCGATGTCCAGGCCGTACTCGTCGACCCCGCCCCACCAGGCGCCGTGCTCGCACGATGTGTGCACGCCGTTGCGGCAGTGCACGCAGGTGTTGTCACTCAGGGCAAACGGCGCGATGACGAAATCACCTGCGACGAGCGACGAGACGTCAGACCCGAGCTCCTCGACGACGCCGACGAACTCGTGACCGATCCGGCGGGCGCTCGTCGTCTTCGTCACCCCTCGATAGGGCCACAGGTCCGAGCCGCAGACGCACGAGGCCACCACCCGCACCAGCGCGTCGCCCGGTCGACGGATCTGCGGATCGGGCACGTTCTCGACGCGGATGTCTCGGGGTCCGTGGATGACGGTGGCGCGCACTTGTCACTCCTAGCTCGATCGGTGTGGACGGCTGCTCGGGTCAGAACGCGGCCGGAGGGTGTGGACGGGGTGGCCAGGCGGCGTGGGAGGATGGCGTCATGGCGAAGAAGTCCCGGAAGAAGAAGGCCCGCAAGAACAGCAAGGCCAACCACGGCAAGCGGCCCAACAGCTGATCGGACGCAACATCCGGCCCGGCTCCTCCCTGGCGGGGACCCGGGCCGTGTCGCGTGCTCGTCAGATCTCGGTGTGCAGCTCGACGCGCGCGGCCGCGATGTGCGACAGGACCTTTGCCCGCAGCTCCGGAGGTGCGGGGTCGGAGCAGCTGCGCTTGACGATGGCCTTCACCGCCTCCTCGAGGCCGAACTCCTTCAGGCACGGCGAGCACTCCTCGAGGTGCTCCTTGACCACGTGCTTGCGCTCACTGTCGAGCTCGCCGTCGAGGTACTCGTAGACGCGGTCCAAGACCTCCGAGCACGGGACCGCGTGCGGGTTGCCACAGCTCACGACCGGTCGCCTCCGTCGTCCCCGCCTGGCGCGCCTGCGGGCACCAGGCCCCGACCGCGCGCGTAGTCCTCGAGCAGATCCCTCAGCTGGCGACGGCCGCGGTGCAGCCGCGACATCACCGTGCCGAT
>DASVED010000117.1:0-3483 GCA_036380775.1 Actinomycetes bacterium | reverse complement strand
GATCGAGCAGCCGGTGCATGTCCGCCGCCTCGTCGACCGTCCAGACGTGGACCCGCTGGCCCCGGCTGTGGGCCAGCCGGACGAGCGCCGGCGTGACCACCCGGAGCGGTCCGACCCGGTCGGGGACCTGGGCGCATGGCGCCCCGGGCCGGGCCAGGACGGAGGCCCACCGGTGGGTGGCAGCAGCCCGCAGCAGGGCGACCCCCCGTGGGCCCAGTGACGTGCACAGCCCCGGCCCCAGCTCCCGGCGCACAGCGGCCAGCCGGCGCTCGGAGAACGACGCCACGCAGACCCGGTCCAGCGAGCGGGTCCGCCGGACGGCCTCTGCGAGCGGGCCGACCGCGCTGGCGTGCTTGACGTCGACGTTGATCCTTATGTCAGGCCAGCTGCCGAGCAGGTCCTCGAGGCGAGGGATGGGCTCACGGCCGCCGATCCGGGCCGCCCGGACCGTGGTCCACGGCAGTTTGGCGACCCGGCCGGCCAGGTCTGTGACCCGGTCCAGGGTCCGGTCGTGGAAGGCGAGCAGCACGCCGTCCGCCGTGGCATGGACGTCGGTCTCGAGGTAGCGGTAGCCCAGGTCGACGGCGCGGGCGAAAGCCGCCAGCGAGTTCTCCAGGCCGGGCAGGTCGTCGCCGGCTCCGCCACGGTGCGCGAACGCGATGGGCCCGTCGTGCTCCAAGAAGGCGTACTGCACGGGCGGCACGACCGCATTCGACCACGGCGACGGTCTCCCGCTTGATCCAGGCGGAGCGGCGGCCCCTCTGAGGGCCGGGACCTCACCTGGATCACCCGGCTCAAGCGCGCCACCATCCCGCATGACGTCGTTACGCCGATAACCGACATTATGTCAGGTCGTACCTTGGGAGCCCCTCTCCCCGCGCCGAGCGCTGCAGACACGCCAGGCCCGCCACGTGCCTGCCCCGTGTTCGCAGTGCTCGGCGATGTGCAGCCGGAGACGCTCGGCCCGACGGGCTGCATCGCGTCGCCCTTCGCGGCGCCGTCCCAGCGTGGCCGGCGCACGGGGTTTGCCTCCTTCGGGTGACACCGGTTCGAACACCTGTTCTAATGGACGCGTGCGCTGGGACAGTCTTCGCCTCGACGACGACGTGTCGGTCGCGGCGGCAGCCACGACGCCACTGCTCCCGCGGGGTGCCGTCACCCGGACGTTCGACACCCCGGAGTTCCGTGGGATGACGTTCCACGAGGTCACCTGCCGGTCGGCCCTGAACCAGGTGCCCGAGGCCTCTCGGATGCCGTTCCGGTGGACGATCAACCCCTATAGGGGCTGCAGCCATGGGTGTGTCTACTGCTTTGCTCGCAAGACCCACGAGTACCTCGACCTCGACTCCGGCCACGACTTCGACTCGCAGGTGGTCGTCAAGACCAACGTCGGCGAGGTCCTCCGGCGCGAGCTGGGCAAGCCCTCCTGGACTCGCGAGCACGTGGCGATGGGCACCAACGTCGACTGCTACCAGCGGGTCGAGGGCCGCTATCGGCTGATGCGCGACGTGATCCCCGCCCTCACCGAGGCCGCGAACCCGTTCTCGATCCTCACCAAGGGCGCGCTCATCCTGCGCGACCTCGATCTTCTCGTCGCCGCGGCGGAGGTGACCGACGTGTCGGCGGCGTTCTCGGTCGGCTTCCTCGACCGCGAGGTGTGGCGGCGGGTCGAGCCCGGCACGCCGCCGCCCCAGCGACGGCTCGAGGCGGTCCGGGCACTGACCGACGCCGGCATCCCCACCGGTGTCCTGATGGCGCCGGTCCTGCCGTACCTCACCGACTCCGAGGAGCAGCTCGACGCGACGGTCGCCGCCGTCGCGGCCAGCGGGGCCACCCACGTCTCGCCGATCGTCCTGCACCTGCGACCGGGCGCTCGGGAGTGGTGGCAGGCCTGGTTGGCCCGGGAGCGGCCGGACCTGCTCCCCCGCTACGCCCGGCTGTACGGCAGCCGCAGCTACGCCCCGAAGGCCTACCAGGATCAGGTCACCGCCACCGTGCGACGGCTGGCGACGGCGCACGGCGTCGGGCGGGAGCGGGCCGGGCGGTGGCGCGCGGGCGACGATCGATCCAGACGTACGTCGCCGAAGCGGACCGCCCCGCCTCCCCCGGCCCAGCTGACCTTGCTCTGAGCGGCACAGACTCCGTGGCTGCGGTCGTACGGTCGGGACGTGACAGGCGACCCATGGGCGACGACTGCTGCACGGCGGGAAGCGTTCGCCGAGCTGCACGCGGAGGGCGCACTCGACGAGCTGCCGTGCCTGGCCTGCGGATACCCCACGCTGACCGAGCGGGGCGGTTTCCACATCTGCGTGGTCTGTCATTGGGAGGACGACGGCTCCACACCTGACCAGCCCGACAGCCCGAGCGCCGTCAACCATGATCTGTCGTTGCGGCAGGCCGCTGCTCACGTCGTCGAGACCGGAGTCTTCGCCGCCCCGCAGTGGGCGCAGACGGCCCCCGAGTACTTCACTCCCGAGGTCCGCGCGGCCCGCGCCGAGCTGGTCGCGGCGTACGAGCGGCTGATGGTGCGCCCACGGGATGCCTTGGCTCGGAAGGACGTGCGAGCCGGACGCGCCACCCTCATGCGCGCCATCGTGAATGCGATGCGCTGGGGGTAGCGCGAACAGCTCACGTGTCTGGAAGGCTGGCCAGCCGTGGTCCCCCAGTTCTTCCCCGATCCGGAGTCGCTGCGGGCGTGGTTCGCCGAGCACGCGGCCAGCGACGACGAACTGCTGCTGGGCTACTGGAAGAAGGGCACCGGCCGCCCCAGCGTCACCTGGCCGGAGTCGGTCGACGAGGCGCTCTGCGTCGGGTGGATCGACGGCATCCGGCGCCGGATTGACGACGAGAGCTACTCGATCCGGTTCACCCCGCGACGTGCCGCAAGCACTTGGAGCGAGGTCAACCTGCGACGGGTCGCCGAGCTGACGGGACAGGGCCGGATGCAGCCGGCCGGAACGGCCGCGTACGAGGCCCGCCGCCCGGACCGGTCCGGCACCGACTCGTTCGAGCAGAAGGCCGAGCCCCGGCTCGACGCGCAGCAGGAGCGGGACTTCCGTGCCGACAGCGACGCGTGGGCGTTCTTCACCCGGCAACCGCCGTCCTACCGGCGAGCGGGCGTCTGGTGGGTCGTCAGCGCCAAGCGCCCGGAGACCCGCGCCCGCCGGTTGGAGCAGCTGATCGAGTTCTCCCGGGCGGGGCGCCGGCTGCCCCCGCTCGCCCCACGTGGCTGACCGCCACGCCGTTCCCCTTCTCGCCGCTGGTCCCCTCCCCGGCTCTAGTGTTGCCGGATGCCCCTCGAGCCCGCCCTGCGCACCGGGCTGCTCGTCGACCGCGAGGTCGTCGAGTTCCGCCTCGCCGACCGCGGTCGACGGCTGCGCGGCGTACGTTTGCACCAGGAGGTTCGGGTCCCGGACGAGCAGCTCGAGTTCTCCTGGCGGGACGGCTGCTGGGAGCTGCTGCTCGAGCGACCGGCCGTGGACC
>DASVED010000116.1:0-7949 GCA_036380775.1 Actinomycetes bacterium | reverse complement strand
CCCGGAAAGGTCGAACGTGGCTGCTGTGCAGATGGCCGCGCAGCCGGCGCTCATGCTAGGGGCCGACGGGATCCCCCTGCGGGCATGCGTGCGCACACGTGACGCCACCGCCCGTCGGTCACGTGGTCGAGCGCTCCGCATCTACTCCTCGCTCATCCAACAGGGCGAGCAGGTCAGCCCGATCGATCGCCGAGGCGTCGCGGTCGCGTCCGGCCCAGTCCCGGTCCAGCCACCCGAGCGGGTCGACATCCACCGGAGACCGCACCTCCGCGGTCCGGTCGCGCCGCTCCGCCGCCTGGTCCCGCAGGTCTCCCCTGGCCAGAAGCGCCCGGAACCGGGAGTCACGCCCCCGCTCGTCGGCGACATCCCCGGCGGAGGCGATGTGCAGCTCCGCCGCGTCGAACTCGGGCCCGGCCGCCGCCCTGGCGGACTCCGGGCTCATCGCGATCTGGTCGGCCATGGCGGACCCTCGATGCTCAGGCGCACTACCAGCGCCGTGGTCTGGGGCAACCGACATGCACAGTCGTATCCCTGAACCTACACCCATGACGAGCGATCAGCGGAGTTGGTGGGACCTTCAGAGCAGTCTGAATCCCGGGGCACATCCTGCTTGTCGGTCGGAGCGAGCTCGTCATCAAGCATTCGAGGCGGTGCCCGGCCTCGAGCATCAGTGATTCGGGCGCGACGTCCGTGTCTTGTCGGTGCTCGACGACGTGCGCCCCTCACGACGAACCGTGGGGACAGTGCGTCGACGGCGGGTCGTCCGTGTTGCCCGGGGGGAGGCGTTGATCACGGCCCACACGACCTTGCCACCGTCGGAGTGGGGCAGCACTCCCCACGCGCTGGATACGCCCGCGACGAGGGACAGCCCTCGCCCCTGTTCGGCCGAGGTGCTGCCGGTTCGCTCGACGGGGAGGTCGGGGCCGTGGTCTCGGACGGCGATGCGGATGGCCTGCCGGTGTTCCGAGACGGTCACGTCGATGTCGCTGCCGGTGTGCGTCATCGCGTTGGTGACGAGCTCGCTGACCACGAGGCAGGCAGCGGGGATGTGTCTGCTCAGTCGCATGTCCAGCAGGGTTCGGCTGACGAAGTCGCGGGAGGCTCGCGGCGCTGTCGGGTGCGGTGCGAGCTGTAGCGAGTGGGCGGCAGGCAGGCTGGCCTGCAAGACCATGGACAGCGCCTGCCGCAGCGAGGAGGTCACCATGAGGTGGCCACCCATGGGCTTGAGGCCCAGGGTCTCGCCGCCTCGCTGGCCGAGGCCGGCCATGGCCAGTGGGACACCGGGCCAGTCCCGCGGGTGCCGGCCGTTCAACGCGAGCGCCCGCAGAGCGCCCGGGGTGCTGACCTCTGTCACGTTGGAGAGGTCGCAGGCGACCCCGCGCGGTTCCCCGCCCAGCGCGAGACGCACCGCGCGATCCAGGTCCTCCAGGACGTCACTGAGCCGGCCGGTGACCTCCAAGACGATGACCGGGCCAACGGGCCGTGCTCGGACGTGGCTCCCGATGGCCGCGGGCTGGTGGTGACCCGACCGATCGGGGGTCCAGACGTCTCCGACGGTGGACTGGAAAGGGAGCTGGATGGGCTGCTTCGGTCTGCGTGCCATGACGCTCGGAGCCTCTGGTCGTCCTGACCCACCGGACGAAGCCACCAAGGTCAACCGCGGCCGAAGTGTTGAGCCAGCGCTACCGGGGTCTGGGGAAGCACTGAACCGGACGCTACGCCTCCAGCTCCGTCGATGCCAACTCACGCATCGGGCACTGCACACGCTGCCGATGCAACCGCCCAACGGCCTCACGGTTCATTCCGGGTGGAGGAGTCTGTGGCGGACAGAGACGATCTATCGCGCCGGCTGGACCTGCTCCGGCTCGACACGGCGCGGATCTGCCTTGCATCGTGCGAGGTCATCCGCTCACACGCGACGTCGCGGGGGAGCGCGTTGCACCGCGTGCTCTTGCAGATGTGGCGGCGCTTCAGGCGCTCTAGCCGGTAACGGCGGCGCTATACGTCGCCCTCGAGCCACCGTGCACACGAGTCGCACTCCTCCGCCTTCAGGCGGTGGATCTCATGCACTCGCCGGATGGCGATGTCTGACCAGCTCTCGAACCCCATGACGACGTCGAGGACGCGCTCGTACAGAGTCAGATCCTCCAGGTTCACGCGCCCGATGCGCTCGTCGAGCAGTTGCTCGATACGGCGCAGAGTCTCTTCGGCCGACTCCTGCTCCATTCGCACATGATGCCGGGCTTCGTCCTGCCGATGCCCGCCGTTCGTCAGAGTGGGAGACCCGCAGCCCGGAAGTACGCCGCGGTGCGGTTCTCCAATGCGTGGTTCAACCGTTCCCGATGGTCCGGCGGCAGGTCGGGGATGGCGCCGAGCGGGAAGTAGTCGACGTCCAGCGACTCGTCGTCGTTCACCCTCGGCGGGGTGTCGTCGACCGGCACGCACTCGAAGGCCGTGACGACATATTGCGAGTGGTCCCCGTTCGGGTAGCGGATCTCCGGCGTGAGGTACACCCCGGTCAGCCGCGCGGGCACCACCCGAATCCCCGCCTCCTCGTGGACCTCGCGCACGACGGCGTCCGCGGGATGCTCGCCCGGGTCGACGATCCCGCCCAGCAAGGCCCAGCCCCCGCTGTCGGCCCGGCGGTTCAGCAGGACCTCGCCGCGGTCGTTGAACACGAGCGCACACACGCCAGGCAGCACGAGCAGGTCGTGACCGATCCGGGCGCGGAGCGCGCGGACGTGGTCCGGGATCGCCATCAGGGCGAGGCGATCCGGCCCAGGCGGGCCGGCAGCGTTCCAGCGGCGGCCTTGTCCAGCAGCCACAACGTCCGGTCGCGCCCCTTGGCGGCAGCCGCCGGCACCTGCGTCGTCCCGGCCCCCGACAACGCCATCGTGACGGCTTTCGCCTTGTCCTCGCCCGCCACGACGGCCCATACCTCGCGCGAGCCCTGGATGACCGGCACGGTGAACGTGATACGGGTCGGAGGGGGCTTGGGCGCGCCCCGCACCGCCACGACCAGCCGGTCGTCGTAGATCGCCGGCATCCCCGGGAACAGCGACGCGATGTGCCCGTCGGGTCCGACCCCGAGCAGGCAGACGTCGAAGGCCGGTGCGTCCGCGTGGTCCTCGTGCCGGGCAGCGCGCGCGAGCTCGTCGGCGTGGCGCGCGGCCGCCGCCTCCGGGTCGTCACCGTCCGGACCGTCCGACGCGGGCATGGGGTGGACCCTCGCCGGGTCGAGGGGGACGCCGTCGAGCAGCGCCTCCCTGGCTAGCGTCTCGTTGCGTTCCGGGTCGCCCGACGGCAGGAACCGCTCGTCGCCCCACCAGACGTCCAGCCGGCGCCAGTCCACGGCGCCGCGCGCCGGCGAGTCACGAACCGCCTCGAGCGTGAGCCGGGCGATGCTCCCGCCGGTGAGCACGACCGAGGCCTCGCCGCGGGCCGACTGGACGTCGACCAGCCGCGTGATCAGTCGGGCCGCGACCGCCGCGGCGAGCTCCTCAGGGTCACGATGGACCAGGACGGCCGGACCGCTCACGACGACCCCCGCCGGCTCGTGGACCTCCCGGCTGACGTCTTCGCCGTGGACTTCGCCGCGGTCTTCGTCGTGGCCCGCTTCTTCGCGGTGGTCACGGTCGCGGTCTTCTTGCTCGCTGTCTTCTTGGTCGTTGCCTTCTTTGCCGTACGCCGGGAAGCGCGCTGCATCGGGTCCCGCCAGATGTGCTCCCGCTTGGCCGGCCTCGCGTCCAGGTCCCGCTCGCCGGTCGCCGCGGCCAGCGCGTCGGCATAGGGCTGGTCGGCGTCGAGGCGCCGCAGCTCCTCGGCGATCAGGTCCCCGAGCTCGCGCCGCTTGAGCGGCAGCTGGCGGTCCGTCATCCCGGTCCTGGACAAGGTTGCGAGGTAGCCGTCGGGCCGGTCGATGCGCAGCCGCTCGTTGCGGCCGAACCGGACCTCGGCCGACGTGATGCCCGGGCCGGCCGACGTCGAGCGCTTCACCTTCACGCCCAGCCGGGCTTCCAGCCAGCCGGCGAGAAGGACCGCACTGGCATTGCCCGGCTGCGACTGCACCTCGGCCGCCGTGGGGACCGCCACCAGGTCGTCGAAGCCGGCGGCGAGCAGCGCTCGCCACGGGGTGGTCCGCGTCCAGGCGAGGTCGGTGTCGCCGGGTGCGTAGTCCTTGGCCCGACGCTTCAGCTCGGCCAGCGGGTCCTCGGCGGTGAACGCGTCGGTGACCCGCCTCGACGCCAGCACCGCCAGCGCGTCGTACGCCAGCTTCTCCGGCGTGTCGCCGTGCCACCAGGTGACCACCGGCGCGTCCGAGGCGAGCAGGGGAAGGACGACCGACTCCGCGTGCAGGGTCAGCCGGCCGTACATGCGCATCACGACCGACTCGTTGGCGCCGAGATGGCCACCGACCTGGACCTCGGCGTCGAGCCGGTCGTCCGCCTCGACCTTGCGGCGGACGACGACCAGGACGCGGCAGGGATGGGCGGCCGCCGCCACGGTCGCCGCCGTGCGGGCCTCCTCGACGTTCTTCTCGTCCGCGACCACGACGAGGGTCAGGGCCAGCCCCGACGCGATGGCCCCGGCAGCACGACGCTCGGTCGCCAGCGTCTTGACGATCTCGGTCCCGTTGGTGTCCCAGAGGATGCTCGTCATCTAGGGCCTCCGCCACACGCGGCCGTCACGGGCCAGCATGTCGTCGGCGCACTTCGGTCCCCACTCACCGGCCCGGTACAGCTCGGGCTTCGTCCCCGCCCAGAACTCCTCGAGCGGGTCGATCACGCCCCAGGACAGCTCGACCTCCTCGTTGCGCGGGAAGAGCGTCGCGTCGCCGATCAGCACGTCGAGCAGCAGTCGCTCGTAGGCCTCTGGGGAGGACTCGGTGAACGCCTCGCCGTACAGGAAGTCCATCGACACGTCGCGGACCTCCATGGCGGAGCCCGGCACCTTCGAGCCGAAACGCATGGTGATGCCTTCGTCCGGCTGCACCCGCACCACGAGCTGGTTGTTGCCGAGCTCCTCGGTGTCGGTCGCCGCGAACGGCAGGTGCGGGGCCTTCTTGAACACGACCGCGATCTCGGTGACCCGGCGGGGCAGCCGCTTGCCGGTGCGGAGGTAGAACGGGACGCCGGCCCAGCGCCGGGTCTCGACGCCGAGGCGGACCGCGGCGAAAGTCTCCGTCGTCGACGTCCGAGGCACGTTCTCCTCGTCGAGGTACGAATCGACGCGTTGCCCGCCCAGCCACCCCTGGGTGTACTGCCCCCGCACGGCGTAGCGCTCGAGGTCGTCGGGGATCGAGATCGCGCCGAGCACCTTGGTCTTCTCGGTGCGGATCGCCTCCGCGTCGAACGCGACCGGCTCCTCCATCGCGGTCAGCGCGAGCAGCTGCAGCACATGGTTCTGCAGCACGTCCCGGGCCGCACCGGCGGTGTCGTAGAACCCGGCGCGGGTGCCGATCCCGACGTCCTCGGCCATCGTGATCTGCACCGAGTCGACGAAGTTGCCGTTCCACACCGGCTCGTACAGCGTGTTCGCGAACCGGAGGGCCAGCAGGTTCTGGACGGTCTCCTTGCCCAGGTAGTGGTCGATGCGGAAGACGTCCTGCGGCGTGAACACCTCGTCCACCAGCTCGTTGAGCGCGTGCCCGCTCTCCAGGTCGTGACCGAACGGCTTCTCCACCACCACCCGGCGCCAGCCCCCCCGCTCGGTGTTGTCGGCCATCCGGGTGCGCTGCATCTGCTTGAGCACGACGGGGAACATCGCCGGCGGGATCGACAGGTAGAACGCAGCGTTGCCCTGGATCCCGTGCGACTCCTCCATCTCGATCAGCGTGGTGGCGAGATTGTCGAAGGCGTCGTCGTCGTCGAACGACCCGGGGATGAAGCGGATGCTGTCGGACAGCCGTGCCCAGACGTCCTCCCGGAACCCGGTGCGCGCGCCCTGTTCGGCGGCCTCCCGGGACAGCCGCTCGAAGTCACCGTCCCCCCAGTCCCGGCGGGCGAAGCCGAGCAGCGCGAAGCCCGGCGGCAGCAGGCCGCGGTTGGCCAGGTCGTAGACCGCTGGGATCAGCTTCTTGCGGGCCAGGTCCCCGGTGACGCCGAACACGACCAGCGCGCACGGCCCGGGGACCCGTGGCAGTCGCCGGTCCCGGACGTCGCGCAGCGGGTTGTGCCCGGGCGGGCGTCCGGACTCGTGGAGCGGGATGTCGCGCAGAGGCGGGTAGCTGGCCGTCACGTCAGGCGGTCCCCTCCGTCGCCGCGGCAGCCGCCGCGAGGAGCTGCCGGACTCCCTCCGCGCGGTCGGTGAGGTGCAGGCGTACGACGGGACGGCTCCGTCCGGCGAGCGCCCGCTGGTCGCCGAGCGCCTGGGCCATCTCGAGCCGGCCGAACGTGAACGGCCGTCCCGGGACGTCGACGTCCTGGGTGACCGCGCCGGTCAGCTGAAGGAAGACACCGCCCTGCGGTCCACCCTTGTGGAACTGGCCGGTCGAGTGCAGGAACCGCGGCGCCCAGCCGAACGTGACCTGCCACGGCAGGGCGGCCCTGGCCAGCCGCTCCCGGACACCCAGCGCGGCGTCGTCGCCCACGCGGTCCAGATAGGCCATCACCGCCAGGTAGCCACGCTCCGGCACGGCAGCCACCAGCCCGCGCAGCACGCCGACGAGGTCGGAGGCGCCGGTCGCGCCGAGGGCGGCAAGGGTGGCGTCGTCACCGTGGATCTCGACGACTCCGTCGACCAGGGCCGGCTCGCCTTCGGGAAGCGGCCCGTCGCCGGCCTCGTCGAGGATCTTCTGCGTGTTCTCCTTCGACTCGGCCACGTTGGGCTGGTCGAACGGGTTGATGCCGAGGATCCGTCCGGCTACCGCGGTGGCGTACTCCCAGAGCAGGAACTGCGCCCCGAGCGACCCGGTCACCGACGTCGCGTCGAGCCCGGGCCGGCCCGGCCCGAGCACGACCAGATGCGCGTCAGGTCCGGCACCACCGAAGCCGGGAGCGTCGATGCCCTCGACGACGACGGGAAGGATCCCGACACCCTCCTTGCCGGTCGACTCGGCGACGAGCTGCTCGACCCAGTGCCCCATGCCGACGATCCCCGACCCGGTGTCGGCGATCAGCAGCTTGTCGCGACCGGCCTTCGCCTGGTCGCCCAGTGCTCGACCGAGCACCAGGCCCGGGTTGTCGTCGTCCCCGAGCTGGTCGGCCAGGACCCGGGCGTCGGCCAGGATGCGCTCCACGTCGGCACCGGCCAGATAGCTCGGTGTCAGTCCGAATGCCGAGAGGGCGCTGTAGCGCCCGCCGACGTCCGGGTCGGCGAGCACCACCTCGTAGCCCGCGGCGGTCGCCTCGTCGTGCAACGGTGACCCCGGGTCGGTCACCACGACGATCCGCCGGGCGACCTCGGCATCGGTCAGGCCCGCCTTCCGGAAGGCCTGCTCGAAGGCCCGCCGGTGGCTGTCGGTCTCGATGGTGCCGCCGCTCTTGGACGACACGACCACGACCGTCCGCTCGATCCGTTCCCGCAGCGCGGCAGCAACCTGGTGCGGGTCGGTGCTGTCCAGGATCGTCAGGTCTGCCCCCGCTGTGCGGGTGATGACCTCTGGCGCGAGCGACGAGCCGCCCATGCCGGCGAGGACCACCCGGTCCAGCGCGGCGGCCCGCAGCCGGTCGCGCAGCTCGCGGAGTCGCGGGAGGAGCGCCTCGGACGACGTGGGGAGGTCGAGCCAGCCGAGCCGCTGGGCCGCCTCCGGCTCCGCTGCCGCTCCCCACAGCGTCGGGTCCTTGGCCGCGAGCGCCGCTGCGACCCCTTCGAGGTCCGAGGGCTGAGCCGACGGTCCACCGCCGACCTGGACGGACACGCTCACGAGGTCGAGGTCGACGACGCCTCGCCGCCGAGCCGGGTCAGCTCGTCCCTCGTCGACTCCAGCAGCTCGTTCCAGGACGCCTCGA
>DASVED010000115.1:0-2509 GCA_036380775.1 Actinomycetes bacterium | reverse complement strand
CCATCAGTGGTCGCTCCCCTCGAACGTCTCGAGGTAGGCGCGGAACTGCTCGCGCTCCTCCTCGATCAGCGGGTGCCGCTCCGCGTAGACGTGGTCGAAGATCGACAACGGCTCCGGGTCCGGCATCTCGAGGCAGCCCTTCCGGACGTGCGCCGCGAGCTCGTCGGACTCCTTCTCGACCGCATCGAAGAACGCCTGGTCGGCCTTGCTCGTCCGGACCAGGTAGGCCTTGACCCGCTCGATCGGGTCCTTGAGCTTCCACGACTCGAGCTCATGGGTCAGTCGGTAGCGCGTCGGGTCGTCGGACGTGGTGTGCGCGCCCATCCGGTAGGTGTAGGCCTCGACAAGGGTCGGGCCGTTGCCCTCGCGGGCGTTCTGCAACGCCGCCCTCGTGACGGCCAGCACGGCCAGGACGTCGTTGCCGTCCACCCGGATGCCCGGGAAGCCGAACCCCATCGCGCGCTGGTAGAGGGGGATCCGGCTCTGCTTCTCGATCGGCTCAGAGATCGCCCACTGGTTGTTCTGGCAGAAGAACACGACGGGGGCGTTGAAGACGCTCGCGTAGATGAACGCCTCGTTGACGTCGCCCTGGCTGGTCGCGCCGTCGCCGAAGTAGGCGATGACCGCGTTGTCCGCCCCGTCCTTCTGCATGCCCATCGCGTAGCCGGTCGCGTGCAGCGTCTGCGCGCCGATGACGATCGTGTAGAGATGGAAGTTCTTCTCGTTCGGGTCCCAGCCACCATGGTTCACGCCGCGGAAGAGGCCGAGCAGGTTGAGCGGGTCGACGCCGCGGCACCAGGCGACCCCGTGCTCGCGGTAGGTCGGGAAGGCGTAGTCGTCGGGGGCCATCGCTCGCCCGGAGCCGACCTGAGCGGCCTCCTGGCCGAGCAGGCTGGCCCAGATGCCGAGCTCCCCCTGCCGCTGCAGGGCGGTCGCCTCCGAGTCGACCCGGCGGACCAGGACGAGGTCGCGGTAGAGCGCGCGCAGCTCCTCGTCGCCGATGTCGAGGGAGTACGTCGGATGCTCGACCCGCTCGCCCTCGGGGGTGAGCAGCTGCACGAGCTCGGGCTCGGCGCCGGGTGTCGGCCCGGCCGGCTGGACGCGTACCGCGGACTCGCGCGGGGCGCCGACGGCGCTGTCGGTCACGTGTGCTCCTCGTCCGCTCGCGCCGCTCGCGGGGTCTCCGCGGTGTGGCGTCGTGCTCATCGGTCATCCCGCGCCGGACGCGTCGACAGGGATAGGCGCGACGCGCGGCCGGGAGCCTTGCAGTGCTACGCCTCAGGCGAGGCGTGCCGCAACGGTACCGGCGCGGACGGCCGCGCGACCAACCGGCCAGCGCAGCCGCCCGATCGACCGCCTGCCGTCAGCGCTTGTCCTGCCCCTTGGCAAGACCCGGAGGCTCGTGGGCCGCGGGCTGGGCCGGCGGCTGCGCCGCGGGCGCCGGCACAGCTGGTGCGGTCGGCACCGACCGGCCGCGCGACGGGTCGGCCGGGCGACCGCCCTCGGCGTGGCGGAGCCGCCCGGGTGCCGTCTCGCGCCGCGACGGCGTGGGCTGGCCGGCCGCGGCCAGCGTCGGCCTCGGCGCTGCGGCGACATCGCGCGATGTGCCACCCACCGCGCGGCCCTCGGCCCGCCCCGTGGTGCCGCCAGGCTTGGTGTGCCCCGGGGAGAAGGCCGACTTGCCGCGCTTGTCGGCGAGCACCACGACCGGCGCGGGCGCCGGGGCGGGGGGCACCGAGGCGAGGTCCGGCGCGGGCGCGTCGATCGGCTCGGCGATCAGCTCGGGGACGGCAAGGCCGTTGTCGGGCGAGGTGGTGCCTGACGGGGTCAGCCCGCCGAGCGACGGCGGAAGGAAGGGCAGGAAGGGGACGAACGTCGGGCCGGTGCCGGTCGGTGGCGGGTTGTCCTCGCCGCCACCGGAGGTCCCCCCAGGCTGCTCGGCATCCTCCGCGGCCACCACCACACCGTCCGGCGGCTGCACGGACCGGGGGGAGCCGAGCCGGTCCGGGCGGTCACCGGCGATCTCGCCCGCGGTGACCAGCCCGAGCGTCGCCAGCGCCCCGGCGCTGACCAGCGCCAGGGTGGCCGTCGCGACGCCGGTCGTGCTGCCGGAGTCGCCGAAGGGGCTCCGGGATCGCCGGTGCCGCCTCGTGGCATTGGTGGTCATCAGGTGTCTGCTCGCCCCGCCTGCGCTGTGCTCTGGTCCGGCCTGGCGCCCGGGTCCGGGGGCGATCACATGCCGTAGTGATGTCACGACTATACGTATCAGATCGGACACCACATAGGGCCGAACCGGTGAAACTTCCCGTGTCCCGTAACACCGCCTGCCGGCAGTCTGCCCTCGTCGGCCGGGGTGTCACCGGCGTCGACTAACCTGCCAGGCGCAAAAGGGGTTGATGCTGATGACAGGGGTGAGCGACCGGGCCGCCGCCGGGCCGCCGAGCGCGCTCGCGGTCTGGACTGCGCTCGTGACCGTGTACCTCGTCTGGGGGTCCACCTACCTCGCCAT
>DASVED010000114.1:0-2880 GCA_036380775.1 Actinomycetes bacterium | reverse complement strand
GTCGACGACGCCCCCGGCGCCGCCCATGCGGTGCTGGTCTCGGCCGACGGTCTGTTGATGGCCGCGAGTGCCCGTCTGCCCGGCGAGCGCGCCGAGCAGGTGGCCGCCGTCGCCTCCGGGCTGGCCAGCCTCGCCGTCGGCGCGGCTCGGCTGTTCGAGGGCGGTGCCGTGATGCAGACCGCCATCGAGATGGAGCGCGGCTACATGCTGCTGATGAGCGTGGGCGACGGGTCCCACCTCGCCGTGCTCACCCAGGACACCGCCGACATCGGTCAGGTGGGGTACGAGATGGCCCTGCTGGTCGAGCGTGTCGGACGGATGATCCAGGCCCAGGCACGCAACCTCACCGGCGTGTGAGGTGACCTCCCATGTCCCTGACTGAACCGGACCCCTGGGGTCGGTACTCCGACGAGGAGCCGGCCGCACGGATCGTCCGCCCGTACACGATCACCGCCGGGCGCACCAAGAGCACCGTCGACCTCCCCATGGAGGCCACGCTGGTGCTCGAGCCGGCGGCGCACGAGCAGGAGTGGGGGAGCGACCTGCAGGGTCGCATCGTCGAGGTCTGCGACCGGAAGTCGGTCGCGGAGGTCTCGGCGGCCGTGAAGATGCCGATCGGCGTCGTACGCGTGCTGCTGGGCGACCTCGTCGAGCAGGGCTTTGTGGGCGTACAGGCCACCTTGAACGACAGCTCGTCCCGTGACGAGCGACTGGATCTCATTGAAAGGACCCTCCGTGGACTTCGCGCGTTCTAACGCCGG
Organism: Actinomycetes bacterium; assembly: GCA_036380775.1. Taxonomy (GTDB): domain Bacteria; phylum Actinomycetota; class Actinomycetes; order JACCUZ01; family JACCUZ01; genus DASVED01. Next base: position 2,119 of record DASVED010000114.1, on the reverse strand, counting down.
CGGCCGCGCCACAGCCTCGACGAAGATCGTCGTGGCAGGTGGTTTCGGTGTCGGCAAGACGACCCTGGTGGGCTCGGTGTCCGAGATCAAGCCGCTGCGCACCGAGGCCCTCGTCACCAACGAGTCGGAGGGCGTCGACGACCTCGACGCCGTCCCCACCAAGGCGACGACGACCGTCGCCATGGACTTCGGCCGCATCACGCTGGCCGAGGACCTCGTCCTCTACCTCTTCGGGACCCCCGGTCAGCGCCGGTTCTGGTTCATGTGGGACGACCTGTGCCGCGGCGCGATCGGCGCCATCGTGCTGGTCGACACCGCCCGCCTGAACGAGGCCTTCTCGCCGCTGGACTACTTCGAGGCGAAGGGGATCCCGTTCATCGTGTGCGTCAACGAGTTCGAGGGCACCCAGAAGTACCCCGTCGCGGAGATCCGCGAGGCCCTCGCGCTGCCCACCGAGGTACCGATCATGACCGTCGACGCCCGCGACCGCGACTCCGCCAAGGGTGCGCTCGTGAGGGTCACCGAGTTCGCCCTGGAGCAGCTCACCCGGTCGGCCGCCGCCGTCCACTGAGGGGCCACCACACCGTCCGAACACCGATTCGTCTGCGTCGCCCGACCGCAAATGTCAGGCGAGACCGCAGACGAATCGGTGTTGGCGTTTCTCCACACGCTCCTCCACAGGGGCGCGGTCGCCTGTGCACCTGAGCGGGGCCGACTGCACACCCCCTCAACAGATTTGAGAAGGGCCTGGGGGTAACCCCGATCCCTGTTGTGGGGGCCTCTCCGCACTCCTAGAGTCGCGCCCGTCGCCCGGCGCAGATGTCGGTGTGTCGACAAATCTCCCGGGTTCCGGCGCGTCGCGGACCCCCCGGCCTGACGAGGAGCGCAGCATGAGCGGAGGCGGTCCCCACGGGGGTTGGTCACCGACAGGACAGACGGGTCAGTCGGCCGGTCATTCGGGGAGCAGCGCACCGGAGATGCCGCCGCGTAACCCGCAGGTGCCCCCGATCCCCACAGGAGACTCCGTGTCCGAGCCGGTGCCGTTCCGGCGGCCGATGCCGCCAGCCGAGCCCAGCCATCGGGAGGAGGAGCTGGCGCCGGATCGCTCCGAGCTCGACCCGGCCACCGAGTCGCTGGTCGAGCAGTTCGAGCGGGCGCGCCAGGAGGAGAGCGCGCGCACGATGATCCACGGCGCCGAGGTCGTCGTGGAGAAGGTCCCCGAGCTCGGCCCGACCGGTCGCCCGATGCCGGTGCTGCCGGAGCCCGAGCAGCTGACGAAGCACGGCCCCGCCCGGGTGGTGTCGATGACCAACCAGAAGGGCGGCGTCGGCAAGACCACGACGACCATCAACCTCGGCGCGTCCCTGGCCGAGTACGGGCGCAAGGTGCTGCTCGTCGACTTCGACCCGCAGGGCTCGCTCTCGGTCGGCCTCGGGCTCAACCCGCACGAGATGGAGCTGACCGTCTACAACCTGCTGATGCAGCGGGACGTGAACATCCACGACGTCGTCGTGCCCTCCGGCGTGCCGGGCATGGACCTGCTGCCGTCCAACATCGACCTGTCCGCCGCCGAGGTGCAGCTCGTGCACGAGGTGGCCCGCGAGCAGACCCTGCAGCGGGTGCTGGCGCCGGCGCTGGCGAAGTACGACGTGATCCTCATCGACTGCCAGCCGTCGCTCGGCCTGCTCACCGTCAACGCGCTGACGGCCTCCGACGGCGTGATCGTGCCGCTGGAGTGCGAGTACTTCGCCCTGCGCGGCGTCGCGCTGCTCAAGAACACCATCGACAAGGTCCGCGAGCGGCTCAACCCCAAGCTCGAGATCGACGGGGTGCTCGGCACCATGTTCGACGGACGCACCCTGCACGGCCGCGAGGTGATGGAGCGGCTGGTCCAGGCCTGGGGCGACCGGGTCTTCCACACCGTCATCCGCCGCACCGTGAAGTTCTCCGACTCGACGGTGGCCGGCGAGCCGATCACGTCGTACGCCTCCACCTCCACGGGTGCCGAGGCCTACCGCCAGCTGGCGAAGGAGGTGGCGGTTCGGTGCCTCGACGCGTGACCCTGCCCGCGGCCGACGACCTGTTCCGCCCCACGGCGGAGCCGGCCGTCCGCGCCGTC
>DASVED010000113.1:0-7079 GCA_036380775.1 Actinomycetes bacterium | reverse complement strand
CAACACCGTCCAGCACCCGCCGGTCGACCCGGCAGCCACCCGTACGGTGCGGCCCGGGCTGATGACCCGCGACGACCTCGACCGCTACACCGCGCCCGGCCGCACACCGACCTCGGTGCAGTACCGGGGTCTGCGCGTCGTCGGCATGGCACCGCCGTCCAGCGGCGGGTCGACCGTTGGCGAGGCGCTGAACATCCTCGAGGGCACCGACCTCGCGGCAACCTACGCAACGAGCCCCACCCAGGCCCTGCACCGCTACCTCGAGGCGAGCGCGCTCGCCTTCGCCGACCGCGGGAAGTACGTCGGCGCGCCGGCCTCGATGACCCCGGGTGTGCTCGAGCAGCTGCTGTCACAGCCGTTCGCCGACGAGCGGGCCTGCCGGATCAACCCGCTGCTGGCAGCCACCAAGCCGGTCGCCGCGGGGACGCCGGACGGGAGCTACGACACCGACTGCAACGGCGCCGACGACACGACGAAGTCACCGTCGTCCGACCAGGAAGGGCTGTCCACGACGCACCTCACCACCGCCGACCGGTTTGGCAACGTCGTGTCGTACACGCTGACCATCGAGCAGACGGGCGGCAGCGGGCTCACCGTCCCCGGCCGTGGCTTCCTGCTGAACAACGAGCTGACCGACTTCACCCTGGAGCCGGCCGCGGACGACCCGAACGCTCCCGGCGGCGGCAAGCGGCCGCGCTCGTCGATGGCGCCGACGATCGTGCTCGACAGGGGCCAGCCGGTGCTCGCCGTCGGCTCGCCGGGCGGCTCCACGATCATCACCACGGTCCTGCAGGTGCTGCTCAACCGGCTCGACTTCGGGATGTCGCTTCCCGAGGCCGTCGCGGCCCCACGAGCCAGCCAGCGCAACACCACGGCCGTACAGGCCGAGGCCGCCTTCGACCGCACCCTGCTGATGGCCCTCGGGCACTCGTTCGTCGACCCGCCAGCACCCGGTGAGATCGGTGCCGTGACCGGCATCGGGCTGCGCCGCGGCGGACGGATGGTCGCGGTGGCCGAGCCCACCCGTCGAGGCGGCGGCAGCGCGGCCGTGGTGCGCCCGAGCGGCTGACCGTCCCGGCGCCTCGTACGCTGGCGGGGTGATCCGCTTCGTCAAGGGGCACGGCACCGAGAACGACTTCGTGCTGCTGCCCGACCCCGACGGCGCGCTGGACCTGACCGAGGACCGGGTCCGGCGGCTGTGCGACCGCCGCGCCGGCATCGGAGCCGACGGCGTCCTGCGGGTCGTGCGGTCGGCGGCCGCTGCTGACGCCGCGCCGATGGCCGGCGAGGCGGAGTGGTTCATGGACTACCGCAACGCCGACGGGTCCGCGGTCGAGATGTGCGGCAACGGCATCCGGGTCTTCGCCCGGCTGCTCGTCCGGGACGGCCTGGCCGAGCCCGGCGAGCTGGACATCGCCACCCGGGACGGCGTGAAGAGGGTCCGGGCCGCCGCGACCGGTGACGTCACCGTCGACATGGGTCCGGCGCGGCTGCCCGGGACCGACCGCAAGGTCGCGGTGGGTCCGCGGTCGGCCTCGATGCCGGCCGTCGAGGTGGACGTCGGCAACCCGCACGCGGTCGTGTTCGTCGACGACCTGGCCGAGGCGGGAGACCTCGCGCAGGCTCCCGCGGTCGAGCCGCCCTACCCCGACGGGGTCAACGTGGAGTTCGTCGCGGCGCGCGGCCCGCGCCACGTGGCCATGCGCGTGCACGAGCGCGGGGTGGGGGAGACCCGCTCCTGCGGCACCGGCGCCTGTGCGGCGATGGTGGCCGCGGCCCGGCGCGACGGTGCGCCCCGGCCCGCTGCCGACGGTCCCGGTCTGGCGTACGTCGTCGACGTGCCCGGCGGGCGGCTCACCGTCACCGAGCGGCCGGACGGGCACCTCGAGCTGACCGGCCCGGCCGTGCTGGTCGCGGACGGCACGGTGTCGCCGGACCTCTGGGGCAGCTGAGTGAGCAGCGAGCGCGGCGTCGCGACAGCCCGTGCTGCCGGGCCCACGGTGACCGGGCTCGGCGGCGCCTTCATGATCTCCGCCGAGGCGAAGGCGGCCGGAAAAGACGGCGGCTTCCGCGGCCGCGAGCTCTACGTCGTCGGCCGGGCGGGCCAAGGCACCGGTGGCGGACACCGTCGCGCGCTACACCGAGGCCTGCCGTGACTGGGGACGCCGGCACTACGCCGACCTGGAGGGGGCCGACCGGCTGGCCGGACTCATGGAACGGGTGGCCGCGGCGGCCGACCCGGCCGGGTGGGTGCTGTTCGCGGGCTGGCGGGCCCGCCCGCTGCCCGACGACCCGCCGGGCCGGGTCGCCCAGCTGCTGCACGTGCTGCGCGAGCACCGGGGCGGTGCGCACCTCAGCGCGGTGCGGGTGGCGGGCCTGACGCCGCTTCAGGCGATCGTCGCCCGTCCGGGAAGCGACGGGGACGCGACCTTCTTCGGGTGGAGCGAGGGGGTCCCGCAGGCCGACGACACCGTGCGTGCCCGGCACGCCGAGGCCGAGGCGCTGACCGACGAGCTGGTCGGCCCGGCCTACGACGTGTTGGACGACGGGCAGTCCCGCGACCTGCTGGAGCTCCTGGCGGCCGCCCGCGAGACGGTCGACTCCGTGCGTACGGGCTGAATCTCGGGAGCGGCGCGGCGCGAGCCGTGACACCCTGGTGGCGATGACTGCAGACGAGACCCCCCGCTGGGACGCCGACCCACGCTACGAGGACCAGCCCGACGGAGAGCAGCTGGACCTCGCCGACCGCCAAGCCCTCCGTCGCGTCGCCGGCCTCTCGACCGAGCTCCAGGACGTCACCGAGGTCGAGTACCGCCAGCTCCGCCTGGAGCGCGTGGTGCTGATCGGCGTCTGGACCGAGGGCACGGTCGACCAGGCGGAGAACTCGCTCGCCGAGCTGGCGGCGCTCGCCGAGACCGCCGGCTCCCACGTCCTGGCCGCGATCATGCAGCGACGCGACAAGCCCGACGCCGCCACCTTCGTCGGCTCCGGCAAGGCCCGCGAGCTCCGCGATGTCGTCGTGGCCGAGGGCGCCGACACTGTCATCTGCGACGGCGAGCTGACGCCCGGCCAGCTCAGCCAGCTCGAGGCCGTGGTCAAGGTCAAGGTGATCGACCGCACGGCCCTGATCCTCGACATCTTCGCCCAGCACGCGAAGAGCCGGGAGGGCAAGGCGCAGGTGTCGCTGGCCCAGATGGAGTACATGCTGCCGAGGCTGCGCGGCTGGGGCGAGTCGATGTCCCGCCAGGCCGGTGGCGCCGGTGGGTCGGCGTCCGGTGGCGTCGGGACCCGTGGTCCCGGCGAGACGAAGATCGAGACCGACCGCCGGCGGATCCGCACCAAGATGGCCAAGCTGCGCCGCGAGATCGCGGGGATGAAGACGGCCCGGGACACCATGCGCAAGCAACGACGCAGCACGGTGTCCGGCTTCGCCCTGCCGTCGGTTGCCATCGCTGGCTACACCAACGCCGGGAAGTCCTCGCTGCTCAACCGGCTGACCGGCGCCGGTGTGCTGGTCGAGAACGCGCTGTTCGCGACACTGGACCCGACGGTGCGCCGGGCCCGGACCCAGGACGGCCGCGACTACACCCTGGTCGACACCGTCGGGTTCGTCCGGCACCTGCCGCACCAGCTGATCGAGTCGTTCCGCTCCACCCTGGAGGAAATCGCCGACGCCGACCTGATCCTGCCCGTCGTCGACGGGTCCGACCCGGAGCCCGAGGCGCAGCTGGCGGCCGTGCGCGGTGTCCTCGCCGATGTCGACGCGCACCGGGTGCCGGAGCTGGTCGTCGTCAACAAGGCCGACCTCGCCGACCCCCTCGTGATCGCGCGTCTCCGTCAGCACGAGAAGCACCTCGTGGTGATCTCGGCCCGGACCGGCGAGGGCATCGAGGAGCTCGAGACCGTGGTGGCCCGGGAGCTCCCGCGGCCGGCGGTGGCGGTGGACGCGCTGGTGCCCTTCGACCGCGGCGACCTGGTCTCCAGGGTGCACGACGAGGGCGACCAGGTGGCCCAGGAGCACACCCCCGACGGGACCCGGGTCCAGGCCCGGGTGGGCGCGGCGCTGGCCGCCGAGCTGGCGCCGTACGAGACGGCACCGGCAGCGCCGGGACGCTGACCGACCGCTGACGCCGACACCGATCGGACGACCAGGGGCCAGCTTGCCCCGGTTAGGCCGATCGGGGGACCCATCTGGGTGATCTCGCCCGGTTTTCCGCCTTCCGCAGGTCAACTCCAGGTCATGTCGGGACGAAGACAGGGCATGCACAGCACCGCGCGGCACGGGGCCCGGCTCCCGCGGCCGGTGGCGCTCGCCCTCGTGGTGCTCCCAGGAGTCGGCGCCGCCGCCCTCGCGCTGGCCTGGGCCGGTCTGGACACCGTGGCCTTCCTGCTGGCCGGGGCGTTCGTGGCCGCGGCCACCGTGGTGGCGGCGCTGACCCTGACGCTGCGCGGCTGGACCGGTCGATGGCGCCGCCGGGCGCCCTGGCTGCTGCTCGCCGGCGCCGCCGTGTTCCACGGGGGCGCGACGATGTTCGAGGCCCGCGCGAACGGGCCCCATCTCGACCCCTTCGCCTGGCATCACCTTGTCCTCGCCGCCCTCGTGGTCGGCGGGCTGTGGCTGATGCCCGCTCCTGAGCACGGCCGGAAGGGACTGTCCCGCGTCGGGCTGGACGCGCTGGCGGCCGGCTTCGCCTTCGCGGTCCCTGCCTCGGAGGCGCTGCTGCCGGGCGGCATCGCCGAGGCCGGTGACGGGGCGCTGAGCCTGGTGCACCCGGCGGTGGGGGTGCTCCTGGCCACGGTCGCCGTCGCCGTCCTCGGTCGGGCCAGGCTCGGCGGCGGCCTGTCCATGCTGACGCTGGTCCCCCTCGCCGGAGGGGCGGCCATGCTCGGCCTGCACGACGTGCTCGTCCACCAGGGGGTGGGCCGGACCGTGGAGCTGGTGCTCGCCGGAGGACCCGTTCTGCTGTGGGCGCTCGGGGCGGCGCTGCGCGTCGACGAGACCGAGTCGGACCGCGCGATGACCTGGCGCGAACGGGTCGCTGTCCTCGTACCCATGGCTCCGCTCACCGTGGCGGCAGCGGTCCTCCTCGGATCCACCGTCTACTCCCAGCCGCTGACCGGTGTCACCCTCGTCTGCGCGGTCCTGCTCGCGGTCACGCTCACGACCGGCGGGGTGCTGGCCCGGCTGGACAGCCTGGCGACCGAGCGCACTCTGGACAACCTCGTCCTCAAGCGCACGGTCTCGCTGGGCGACCGGGAGAAGTGGTTCCGGTCGCTGGTGCAGAACTCCTCCGACGTGATCACGGTGGTCGACGCGAGGGGGACGGTGCGCTTCCAGACGCCGTCGGTCACCCGGATCCTCGGCCACGACCCGCGGCTGGTGGTGGGGACGTCCATCACCGACCTGCTGCGCCCGACCGACGCGCGGCGGCTGCGGTCAGCCCTCACCGCTGCGGCGCGCAGTCCGGGCCGACCGGTGACACTCGACTTCCCGATCTGGGCGAAGGACGGGACCTGGTGCGACACCGAGACGACGGTCACGTCCCTCGTGCACGACCCGGACATCCGGGGCCTGGTGCTCAACACCCGCGACGTGTCGGAGCGTCGTCGCCTGGAGGAGCAGCTCACCCAGCAGGCCTACTCGGACGGCCTGACCGGCCTGGCCAACCGCGCGCTGTTCCGGTCCAAGGTGGAGATGGCGCTCAAGGTGGCTCTGGCCGCCCGCGAGGTCGCGGTCCTGTTCCTGGACCTCGACGGCTTCAAGGCGGTCAACGACACCCAGGGTCATCACGTCGGTGACGAGCTGCTCTGCCTGGTGGCCAAGCGGCTGAGCTCGTCGGTGCGACCGGGCGACGTGGTGGCTCGGCTCGGCGGGGACGAGTTCGCCGTCCTGGTCACCGGCCCCGCCGCCGAGGAGGGTGCGGTCTGGGTGGCGGAGCGGGTCCGTCGGGCGCTGGCGGCGCCGTTCGTGCTGGACGGCCGCGAGCTGTCCCTCGGCGGCTCGACCGGGGTCGCCGTGAGCGACACCGGTGACGAGACGGCCGACCAGCTGCTGCGCAACGCCGACCTGGCGATGTACCGCGCCAAGAGCCGGCGCGACCAGTCCTTCGTCCGCTTCGAGGCGCAGATGCATGACGCGCTGCTGGCCCGGGTGCAGGCGGAGTCCGACCTCCGGCAGGCGGTCGCGCACGGAGATCTGGTGCTGCACTACCAGCCGATCGTCGAGCTCGTCAGCGGGCGCATCGTCGGCGTCGAGGCGCTGGTCCGGTGGAACCACGCCGAGATCGGTCTCATCTCGCCGGGACGGTTCATCGAGCTCGCCGAGGAGACCGGCCTGGTCAACGACATCGGTCGCTGGGCGTTGCAGGAGAGCTGTCGCCAGGGCATCCGCTGGCAGCGCCATGCCGCCCCCGGCGGTCACTTCAAGGTCGCGGTCAACGTGTCGGCCCGCCAGCTGGACAGCAGCCTGCCCCGGCTGGTGCGCGATGTGCTCCTGGCGAGTGGCCTGCCCGGGGCGGCGCTGACGCTGGAGATGACCGAGAGCGTCCTGATGGAACGTACCGACGAGGTGGTCGAGCTGCTCCGGCGGATCAAGACGCTCGGCGTGCGGGTCGCGGTGGACGACTTCGGCACCGGCTACTCGTCGCTGTCGTACCTGTCGCGCTTCCCGGTGGACATCCTCAAGGTGGACAAGTCCTTCGTGGCGCAGGTCGACCAGGAGGACGGCCGGGGCGAGCTGGTGCGCACGATCGTCCGGCTCGGCGAGTCGCTGCGGCTGGACACCGTGGCCGAGGGCATCGAGACACCCGGGCAGCGGGCTGCGCTGGAGGCCATGGGGTGCACGTTCGGCCAGGGCTTCCTGTTCGCCCGCCCGATGCCGGCCGACGAGCTGGACGAGCTGCTGGCGGCCCAGGCCGACCAGCCGGTCGTCGTCGGCTGACCCACGCTCGCCCACCCACCGGCCCGCCGAGGCTGCCGAGCGCTCCCAACACGCCCAACACGCCGGGCCCGGAGTCAGGCGATGGTCGCAACACCTCTCGAGGAGAGGTGAGCGTGTCGTGGGTCATCGAACAGGTCCG
>DASVED010000112.1:0-11539 GCA_036380775.1 Actinomycetes bacterium | reverse complement strand
CGGTGCGCCTCTCCGACGCCGCGAGCCTCGGCCTGCCACGCCACGAGCTGCTCAGCCCGCGATGGGCGCGTCTAGGCCGAGGGGTCTACGGCTGGTCGGAGCTCGACCCACTCGACGCGCGGGTCCGGATAGAGGCGGTGCTCCTCGACCTGCCGAGCTACGCGGTGATCGGCGGCTGGGCGTCCTTGTGGTGGCAGGGCGCGAGGACTCTGGACGGTCGGACCGGTCCCGGGGGGACGACGCCGGTCCCGATCCTCGTCCACGTCGGTCCGACCGGTCATCTGCGTCGCCGCACCGGGATCGACGTCGACCGCAGCCGGCTCCCCGCGTCCGAGGTGGTCGAGACGCGCGGCGTCCGCGTCAGCGTCGCGACCCGCGCGGTCGTCGACGTGATGTGCCGCGACGGTCCCGAGGAGGGTCTCGTCGCTGGCGACGCCGCCTGCGCGGCCGGACTGACCTCGGCGACACATGTCGTGCAGCTCGTCGAGAGGTCACCCGGCATCCGCGGTATCCCTCGAGCCCGGCTCGTTGCACCGCTGCTGAGTGCTCGGTCCCGGTCAGTGCCCGAGAGCCGGTTCCGCTTCGTCTGGGTGGTGGAGGCAGGCCTTCCGGTCCCGCTGGTGAACGCGCCCGTCGTCGACAGCGAGAACGGCTGGCTGGTCGGCGAGGTGGACCTGCTCGACGACGGGGCTGGCATGGCCGGCGAGTACGACGGGGCCCACCACCGTGAGCTTGACCAGCACACCGCCGACAACATCCGTGAGGAGGGCATCGACGGACTCAACATCACCGTCGTCCGCGCGACCTCGATCGACCTGTGGCCGCGCCGCCCGCAGCTGGTTCGCCGCTTGGCCGCCCGTCGCGCACAGGCGCTCGGTCGCGATCGCTCGCGCGACCGCTGGGGCGTCCGTCCCTTCTGGCCGCGCTGAGCGCAAGATCATTCGCGCCGCCCCGGAGATCATCTCCGGGGGGATGATCTCCGGGCCGGCACGGACGATCATGGCCTCGCGGTGCGGCGGCCGCGGCGACACGCCGAGGGGCGGGGACGACACGCCGGGGGGCGCTGGGGCGACGTGAGATGGCGGCCGGGTTGTCGGGTGGCGGACCTAGACTCGGGGCCGCGCCACCCGCCCGGAGGCGTCCAGGCACGCGGTACGGAGGCACCCCCCGGCATGGGATCCAGCGACTCGTTCGTGCACCTGCACGTGCACACCGAGTACTCCATGCTCGACGGCGCGGCCCGCCTCGACGACCTGTTCCGCGAGTCGGCCGCGATGGGCATGCCGGCGCTGGCGATGACCGACCACGGCAACGTGTTCGGCGCCTACGACTTCTGGAAGAAGGGCCGCGCCGCGGGGGTCAAGTCGATCATCGGCACCGAGGCCTACCTCACGCCGAACACCCACCGCAGCGACAAGACCCGGGTCCGCTGGAACGACGGCGGCGACGACGACGTGTCCGGTGGCGGCGCCTACACGCACATGACGATGTGGGCCGAGACCACGGAGGGCATGCACAACCTGTTCCGGCTCTCCAGCCTGGCCAGCCTGGAGGGGCAGTACTACAAGCCGCGGATGGACCGCGAGCTGCTCCAGACGTACGGCAAGGGGTTGATCGCCACCACCGGCTGCCCCGGCGGCGAGGTGCAGACCCTGCTGCGGATCGGTCGCTACGACGCCGCGGTCCGGTCGGCCGCCGAGTTCCGGGACATCTTCGGCCGGGAGAACTTCTTCGTCGAGGTCATGGACCACGGCCTGCCGGTCGAGCAGCGCGTCCGCCAGGACCTGCTCCGGCTGGCCAAGGATCTCGACCTGCCGCTGGTCGCCACCAACGACCTGCACTACACCTACGCCAGCGACGCCGAGTCGCACGCGGTCCTGCTGTGCGTGCAGTCGGGCAAGACGCTCGCCGACCCCAACCGCTTCAAGTTCGAGAGCGACGACTTCTACCTCAAGACCCCCGCCGAGATGCGCGACGTCTGGCGAGACCTGCCGGACGCCTGCGACAACACGCTGGCGATCGCCGAGCGATGCGAGGTGTCGTTCACCGAGGGCGCCAACCTGATGCCGCGCTTCGACGTGCCGCCGGGGGAGTCCGAGGAGTCCTGGCTGGTCAAGGAGGTCGAGCGCGGTCTGCAGAAGCGGTTCGGCCAGAACGGCGGCACCGTCCCGGAGTCCCACCGCACCCAGGCCGCCTACGAGGTCGGCGTGATGGTCCAGATGGGCTTCCCGGGCTACTTCCTCGTCACGGCCGACCTCTGCCGCTATGCGAAGGCCAATGGCATCCGGGTCGGCCCCGGCCGGGGGTCGGCGGCCGGGTCGCTCGTCGCGTACGCGCTGGAGATCACCGACCTCGACCCCATCCGGCACGGTCTGCTCTTCGAGCGGTTCCTCAACCCCGAGCGCATCTCGATGCCGGACATCGACCTTGACTTCGACGAGCGCCGGCGCGGCGACATGATCCGCTACGCCACCGAGAAGTACGGCGAGGACCGGGTCAGCCAGATCATCACGTTCGGCACGATCAAGGCCAAGCAGGCGGTCAAGGACTCCGCCCGGGTGCTCGGCTTCCCGTTCGCCATGGGCGACCGGATCACCAAGGCGATGCCGGCGCCGGTGATGGGCAAGGACGTCCCGCTGGCCGGGATCTTCGACGGCCACCACCCGCGCTACAAGGAGGCGGGGGAGTTCCGGACCCTCTACGAGTCCGACCCGGAGGTGAAGCGGGTCGTCGACAACGCGCGCGGGCTGGAGGGCCTCAAGCGCCAGTGGGGGGTGCACGCGGCCGGGGTCATCATGTCCAGCGAGCCGCTGCTCGACGTCATCCCGATCATGCGCCGGGAGCAGGACGGCGCGATCATCACCCAGTTCGACATGGGTGCCTGCGAGACCCTCGGCCTGCTGAAGATGGACTTCCTGGGGCTGCGCAACCTCACCGTCCTCGACGACTGCCTGAAGAACGTCGTGACCAACCGCGGCGAGCAGCTCAACCTCGAGACGCTGGGCCTGGACGACAAGAAGGCGTACGAGCTGCTGGCCCGCGGTGACACCCTCGGCGTCTTCCAGCTCGACGGCGGGCCGATGCGCAGCCTGCTGCGGTCGATGAAGCCCGACAACTTCGAGGACATCTCCGCCGTCCTCGCGCTCTACCGCCCCGGTCCGATGGGGGCCAACGCGCACATCGAGTACGCCGACCGCAAGAACGGCCGGAAGCCGGTCGTGCCGATCCACCCGGAGCTGGAGAAGCCGCTCGAGGAGATCCTCGGCGACACCCACGGCCTGATCGTCTACCAGGAACAGGTCATGGCGATCGCCCAGCAGCTCGCGGGCTACACGCTGGGCCAGGCCGACCTGCTCCGGCGCGCGATGGGCAAGAAGAAGAAGGAGATCCTCGACAAGGAGTACGTCCCGTTCTCCGAGGGCATGCGGGCCAAGGGGTTCTCGGAAGCGTCCATCAAGAAGCTGTGGGACGTCCTGGTCCCGTTCTCCGACTACGCGTTCAACAAGGCCCACACCGCCGGCTACGGCCTGGTGTCATATTGGACGGCTTTCCTCAAGGCCAACTACCCGGCCGAGTACATGGCGGCGCTGCTCACCAGCGTCAAGGACGACAAGGACAAGTCCGCGCTCTACCTCAACGAGTGCCGGCGGATGGGCATCAAGGTGCTGCCGCCCGACGTCAACGAGTCCGACGCCGACTACACCCCGCGCGGCACCGACATCCGGTTCGGCCTCTCCGCGATCCGCAACGTCGGGGAGAACGTCGTGGCCTCCATCGCCGCCACCCGCTCCGGCAAGGGGCGGTTCGCCGACTTCTACGACTTCCTGCGCAAGGTCGAGCCGGTGGCCTGCAACAAGAAGACCGTCGAGTCGTTGATCAAGGCGGGAGCGTTCGACTCTTTGGGCGACCCGCGCCGCGGACTCCTGAACGTGCACGCCGACGCCATCGACTCGTTCATGGCGACCAAGCGCAACGAGGCGCACGGCCAGTTCGACTTGTTCGGAGGCGGCGACGAGGCGGCGCCGGGGGACGACGGGCTCGCGGTGACGCCGCCGATCCCGATCGGGGAGTGGGACAAGAGCGTCCTCCTGCAGTACGAGCGGGAGATGCTCGGCCTCTACGTCTCCGACCACCCGCTCTTCGGGGTCGAGCACCTCCTGACCGCCGCGACGGACTGCTCCATCGCTGTCCTGACCGGGTCCGAGGACCGGGCCGACGGGTCGCACGTGACGATCGGCGGGCTGGTCAGCGGCCTGCAGCGCAAGGTCACCAAGAAGGGCGACGTGTGGGCCATCGCCACCGTCGAGGACCTCGAGGGTGCGATCGAGGTGATGTTCTTCCCGCAGACCTACCAGCTCTACGCGACGGCTCTCGCCGAGGACGCTGTCGTCGTGGTGAGGGGTCGGCTGGACCGTCGCGAGGACGTGCCCAAGCTGGTCGCGGCCGAGCTGAGCCTGCTGGACCTGTCCGAGGGTCCGCGGGGGCCGGTCGTCATCTCGCTGCCGGTGGCCCGCTGCACGCCGCCGGTCGTGGAGCGGCTCAAGGAGGTGCTGGCCACCCATCCGGGCGCGACCGAGGTCCACCTCCGGCTGCAGGCCGCCTCCCGGACGACGGTGCTGCGCATCGACGACGGGCTGCGGGTCAGTGCCAGTCCGGCCCTGATGGGCGACCTCAAGGCGCTGCTCGGCCCCGCCTGCCTCGGCTGACCCGCCCGCTGACGGCCCCCATCGGCCGGCTGAGCAGACCCCATCGGCCGAACGGACGATTCTCGCCGGGCATGTCCGACATCCCTGCTCAAAGCAGGCAATCGCGCCTTGCCGGTTTCTCAAAGTAACGTAACGACTACGCAAAGTAATGCGATCGTCCCGGTACAGCAACCGATACAGCAGCGGCCACCGGGCCTCTGCCGGGCCTCGAAGGGACATCACATGAAGGCTTCTGTCGTTGGGCGACTGTTCGCCGCGACCGGCACTCTCACCGCGCTGGTCGCGGTCCTGGGCGCGGGAACGAAGTGGATGGCCGGAGCATGAAGCACCTCACGAACGGACTCATGATCAAGGCGATGGCCTCCGCGGGGACGATGGTCACCCTGATCAGCATCGTGGGGGCCGGCCGCAAGTGGGGCCACTAGGTCACGACATCGAGGAGCCCGCGGCCGAGTCGGCCGCGGGCTTTTCGCGTGTGACCTGGTCCTACCTGTTCGTCTCGGCCGTCCTGGCCGCCGGGGTGGCGGCCCTGGCCGTCACCGTCGGCTTCCAGGCGGCCGACTGGCGCGGCTGGTCGCACGTGAGCCTCGCGTGCTACCTGCTCGCCGCGATGCTGTTCGTCGGGGAGCTGCGAGCGATCCCGGTTCCCCGCGGCGACGACACCACCGACCAGCTGACGGTGTCGTCGACCTTCGCCACGGCCCTGGTGATCATCGGCCCGCTGTCGCTGGCCCTGCTGGTGCAGTCGTTCGCGGTGGCGCTCGACGACGCAACGCACCACCGGCCGAAGCGAGTGCTGCTGTTCAACGTCGGGCAGTACGTGCTCACGTTGACGGCCGCCCGCGCGGCGTTCTGCCTCGTGAGCGACGAGCCGCTCTTCGCCCTGACGACGTCGATGTCACCGGGGGACATCCCCGCGATGCTGGCGGCCGGCGTCGCCTACTTCGTCGTCAACAACACCCTGGTGGCTGCCACGGTGGCGCTGGACACGGGCACGCCCTTCTTCCAGCTGCTGCGCGAGGACGTCACGTTCCAGGTCGCCACGTCGAGCATCCTGCTCGGCCTGGCCCCGGTGGCGGCGCACGCCAGCACCTTCTCGGTGGCCATGCTCCCGCTGCTGCTGCTGCCGATCCTCGGGGTCCACCGCAACGCCCAGATGGCCCTGCACCGGCAGCACGAGGCGTTGCACGACAACCTGACCGGGCTGCCCAACCGTGAGCTGCTCCGTCGCCGGCTGGAGCGATCGTTCGCGGCCGGCCGGCAGGACGGCAACTCCATGGCGGTCCTGCTCTTCGACCTGGACCACTTCAAGGAGATCAACGACACCCTCGGGCACCACGTCGGGGACGCCGTGATCCGCGAGGTCTCCATGCGACTCGCCTCGTGCGCGACCCCGGAGATGACGGTCGCCCGGCTCGGTGGCGACGAGTTCGCCGTCGTGCTGCCGAAGGTCGGCTCGCCGGCGGAGGCCCAGGACCTCGCGCAGCTGTTCGTCACCAGCCTGCACGAGCCCATCGTCGTCCAGGGCGTGCGGATGGTGGTCGCCGCGAGCGTCGGCGTCGCGCTCGCCCCCGAGCACGCCGACTCGGTGCCGACGCTGCTCAAGCGCGCGGACATCGCGCTCTACCGGGCGAAGTCGAACCGTGGCGAGATCCAGTGCTACCGCCCGGAGATCGACCAGCACACCATCGAGCGGTTGTCCCTGCTGGGCGACCTGCACTCGGCCATCGACAACGACGAGCTGCTGCTGCTGTTCCAGCCCCAGATCTGCGCCCGTACCGGCGACGTCCTCTCGGTGGAGGCACTGAGCCGGTGGATGCACCCGCGGCACGGCGTCATCAACCCGGACGTGTTCATCCCGCTGGCCGAGAACAGCGGGCTGATCGCGCCGCTGTCGCGCTGGGGGATCGATCGGGCGATCCTCGCCCTCCGGTCCTGGCGCGATGCCGGCCACGACATCTCGGTCGCGGTCAATGTGTCGGCGCGGCTGCTGACCGACCTCGACCTGCCGGTGTTCATCGAAGAGGCGCTGGTCCGCCACGGCGTCCCGGCCAACCGGCTCACGGTCGAGGTCACGGAGAGCACCATCATGTCCGACCCGAAGCGGGCCATGGAGGTGCTGAGCCGACTGCGTGCGCTCGGGGTCGCGCTCGCCGTGGACGACTTCGGGACCGGCTACTCGTCGCTGTCCTACCTCCGGCGGATCGAGGCGGACGAGCTCAAGATCGACAAGTCGTTCGTCCTGCAGATGGGGGTCGACGACAACAGCGCGATCATCGTGCGGTCCACCGTCGAGCTCGGGCACAGCCTGGGCCTCAGCGTGACCGCCGAGGGCGTCGAGGACGCCCCCACGTTCAAGGCCGTCACGGACCTCGGCTGCGACCGCATCCAGGGCTACTTCATCAGCCGGCCGCTCACGCCGCTGGCGTTGGAGGCGTGGCTGAACGTCCGTCGGGCGGACGCCGACTCCGACCTGGCCGGCCGGGTCGCCGCGGGGCTCACATGATCATCCCGATCGCCGGCCTGCTGGCGCTGCTGTCGCCCGCCCTCACCGGCGGGCGGCTGCGGCGATTCGCCGACATCCGCCTTCGCTTCGCCTGGCTCGTCGTGCTCGCCCTCGGCGCGCAGGTCGTCGTCATCGAGATCGTTCCCGAGGGGAACCACGCGCTGCTGTCCGCCGCCCACATCGCGACGTACCTGGTCGCCGGCGGCTTCGTGTGGCTGAACCGACGGATCCCCGGCCTGTGGATCATCGCGGTCGGTGCAGCGAGCAACGCCATCGCCATCACGGCGAACAACGGGACGCTGCCGGCCTCGGCCGCTGCGCTCCGTCGCGCCGGCCTGCCCGTGCACAGCGACGAGTTCGTCAACTCGGGCGTCCTGGCCGACCCGAAGCTGGGCTTCCTCGGGGACGTGTTCGCGATCCCGGCCGGCTGGCCGCTGGCCAACGTGTTCAGCATCGGCGACCTGCTGATCGTGCTGGGCGCCGCCTGGGGCGCGCACCGGATCTGCGGCTCGGCCCTGGTCCCGGCCTGGCGCCGGGACGTACGTCCGGCGATCGGTGATACTGCTCCGCAGGACGGCGCGGACGGGGTCGCTGGTGCGCGGCCCGCCGGCGGCGGAGGTCAGGGGAGGGCATGAACGGCGACGACACCGGCTGGTCCGGGGAATCCGGTCGCCCAGCCGCCGACGTCCTCGCGGCCTACGACGAGCCGCGGGACACGTCGCGCGCTCCCTGGCTGCTGGTCGGCGGTGCGGCAGTCGCCGTGCTGGCGCTCGTCGCCGGGGTCACCTACGGCGTGGGAGCCCTCTCCGGGGGCGGGTCGCAGCCCGAGGATGCGCTGCCGGGCGGAGCGTTCGGCTACGCCAAGGTCGACCTGGACCCGTCGGCCGGCCAGAAGCTCGACGGGTTCCGGTTCATGCGGAAGTTCCCCGCGCTGCGCGAGCGGCTCGCCGACGAGGACCTGCGCGAGGTCGTGTTCGAGGCGGTCGCCGAGGGGGCGGGCTGGTCGGAGGTCGACTTCGACTCCGAGGTCGCCCCGTGGATGGGCAAGCGCATCGGCGTCGCGGCGTACGCGCCAGCGGAGACCGACGACCCGTTCCCCGACCCGACGGTGGTCGTGGCCCTCCAGGTGACCGACGCCGACGAGGCACGACAGGGCCTTGACCGGCTCGCCGACCTGGGGGCCGGCGGCGCGGGGGGAGAGCCGAGCCGGCTCGGTTTCGTCGTGACCGACGGCTACGCCCTGCTGGCTGAGACCCAGGCGGTCGCCGACGGTGCCGCACGCGACGCCGAGGACCGGAACCTGGCATCGGACCAGCAGCTCGCCGCGGACCTGTCTGCTGCAGGCGACGGTGTCATGGCGGCCTGGCTGGACATGGGCCGGGCGGTCGACGCGCTGGGCGCGAACGCCCTCGGCATGGGCGGCGTCGGCGGGATGACCGGCGCGTTCGGGTCGACCGGGCGCTCGACCTACCTGGCCCGCTTCGACGGGCCGGACGTGTTCGAGATCTCCGGCCGGGTGACGGACGCCGACGCCGCCGGCTGGGCGACACACGCCGTCGAGGGCATGGACGAGCTGCCCGAGTCGTCGGTGGTGGCCTTCGCCCTCGCCGACGGCGAGGAGCTGGTCCCGCGGCTCTACGAGTCGCTGCGCGAGGCTCTCCGGGACCAGCGCGGTCAGGGCATGCCGGACGTCGACGAGATGGTCGCCGACGCGGAACGCGATCTCGGCATCGAGATCCCCGAGGACGTGGCAGCCCTTCTCGGAGACAACCTGGTCGCCGCACTGGACGGCACGAGCTCGGAGTCGGTCCAGGTCGGGGCCCGGGTCCGGACCGACGTGACCCGTGCCGAGCGGGTGCTGGACGCCCTGGAGTCCGGTGCCGGCGGCGAGTGGGTGCTGGCCCGCGAGCGGGTCGGCGACGACCTGGTCGTGGCGTCGACCCCGGAGCAGGCCCGCCGACTGGCCGCGGGGGGAACGCTCGGCGACCGGCCCGGCTTCGGCGACGCCATGCCCGACCTCGGTGAGGCGGACCTGGCCCTGTGGGTGGACCCCAAGGGCGTGCTCGAGGCCCTCTTCGGCGGCATGGGCGGTGGTGAGGCTTCCACCGACGAGAACCTCGAGCCGATCGAGGGCATCGGCCTGACGGCGTCCAGCCGTGACGAGGGTTCCGGGACCTTCCGGCTCCGGCTGGTGGCCCGCTGACCCCCTCCACCGGTGAGGACCTCCGGGCCGCGACGCTGGTGACCGCAGCGTCCGCGGTCGGCGGGCTGGTCGTCGGTGTCGCATGGCGGGTGCTCGCGCCCGTCGCCACCCTGCAGACACAGGGGGGCGGGGTGGTCTCCGTCGGCCCCGCGGAGAGCTCGATCGCCGCGGACGGCTGGTTCGCCCTCTGTGCCGTCGTGGCGGGAGCGGTCGCCGCTGCCGTCGCCGTGACCACTCTGCGGGCCGGCCGGCTCGGTGTCCTGGTCGGGCTGGTGGCTGGCGGCCTGGTCGGCTCACTGGTGGCGTGGCGGCTGGGTGTGCTGCTCGGCCCGCCGCCGGTGGCCGAGTCCGCCGTCGACGTGGCGACCGGCGAGCGCTTCGACGGACCGCTCGTCCTGTCCGCGAAGGGGGTGCTGCTGGCGTGGTCGACGGGCGCGGTGATCGTGTTCTTCGCCCTGGTCGCCGGCATCGAGGCGCGCCCGGAGCCGGAGCCACAGAGCCCGTCGCCGGACGGCGCGGACCTCAGCCTGGACGGCCGACAGGGGCGACCAGAGCCCCGGTGACGGCCAGCAGGTCGGCCGGCGCCATCGACAGCTGGAGGCCACGCCGGCCGGCCGAGACGTAGACCCGCTCCAGCGTGGTGACCGACTCGTCGACGACCACGTCGAGCCGGCTGCGGTGGCCGACCGGGCTGATCCCGCCGAGCACGTAGCCCGTGGCGCGCTCGGCATCGGCCGGCTCGGCCATCCCGGCTCGTTTCCCCCCGGCGGCCGCGGCCAGCGCCTTGAGATCCAACGAGCCACTGACCGGCACCACGGCCACCACCAGCCGGCCGTCCACCCGGGCGACCAGCGTCTTGAAGACGTGGTCCGGGTCGACCTGCAGCGCGGCGGCAGCCTCCAGCCCGTACGACGGGTGCGCTGCGGCCGCGTGGTCGTAGGGGTGCAGGTCGAACGGGACGCCCGCGCGGGTCAGGGCGACCGTCGCCGGCGTCCCGCCCGCCTTCCTCGACGACCGCCCCCCGCTCTGCCGGTCCTCCACAGCGGCCGACCCTACGGCGGGTGCGTCCGCGCCGCCCGCCACCCGGACGGTCCGGCCCACCCCGGCGCCGCCCTTCGTACACTCGGCGCGGTGATCTCCCGAGTGGACCTGCGGGGACAGCGGCCGGCCCCCGACGCGCTGCGTGCCGTGCTGCCCCGGGCCGAGCTCGACGTCGCCGCGGCTCTCGAGGTGGTCCGCCCGCTGTGTGAGGACGTCCGGTCCCGTGGTGCCGCCGCGGTCCGCGAGCTCACGTCGCGCTTCGACGGGGTCGACCTCGAGCGCACCCGGGTGCCCGGGTCGGCCCTGGACGCTGCGCTCGCCGGGCTGGACCCCGCGGTGCGGGACGCACTGGAGGAGGCGGCCCGCCGCGCGCGCCTGGTCCACGAGGCGCAGCGCCGTCACGACGTGGTGGTCGAGGTCGGGCAGGGCGGCACGGTGACCGAGCGCTGGGTGCCGGTCCGCCGGGTCGGCCTCTACGTGCCGGGAGGCCTGATCGCGTATCCCTCGAGCGTCGTCATGAACGTCGTGCCGGCTCTCGTTGCCGGCGTCGGGTCGCTGGCCGTCGCCAGCCCGCCTCGTCGTGGCGCCGGTGCGGATGCCGGTCTGCCGCACCCCGCGGTCCTGGCCGCGTGCTCGCTGCTCGGCGTCGACGAGGTGCACGCCGTCGGCGGTGCCCAGGCGGTGGCGATGCTCGCGTACGGGACGGAGGACTGCGCGCCGGTCGACCTGGTCACCGGGCCGGGCAACATCTACGTCGCGGCGGCCAAGCGGCTGCTGCGGGGCGTCGTCGGGACCGACGCGGAGGCCGGGCCGACGGAGATCGCGGTGCTGGCCGACGACAGCGCCGACCCCGCGTACCTCGCGGCCGACCTGGTCGCCCAGGCAGAGCACGACGCCCAGGCGTCCTGCCTGCTGGTGACCCCCAGCGTCGAACTGCTCGACGCGGTGGACCGGGAGCTGGACAAGGCGGTGCCGGCCGCCCGGCACCGGGAGCGGGTGGAGGCCGCGCTCGCCGGCCAGTCGGCGTCCGTGCTGGTCGACGACCTCGAGCAGGGACTGGTCATCGTCGACGAGTGGGCGGCA